>JAILEJ010000427.1 GCA_024688095.1 Butyrivibrio sp. | reverse complement strand
GCTATTACAGTTGGTGCATTGTCCTGATTCGGATCATATCCAAGCGCTATCGCCTGTTTTTTCTTTTTCAAATCATCCATAACAAAACCTCATTAAGCTCTTGCATCAAATGACTGCATTGAAACAATATCTATTTTATCTGTATCAAGCATTTCTGTAATTGGAGCATCTTCAGTATTAACACCAAGATCCTCATGAAGAAACATTTCACTTGTCATACTATATCCACGATTTTGCAATCTGCTGTTTAGAACATCTATATTATCATTAATAAGGTCTATTACAGAATCATCTGCCACATAAAAATTAGTCTTAACATTATTATCCTTAAGCTTTACATAAACATCAAGTGGACCCAGGTGGTCCATATCAAGATGTAATATAGCACTTACACTGCCATCATCATTTTTTTGCCCCTTTTTATTTCTATATACATAAAGATCGCCATGCGCATTTTGATTAGCCATTTTTAAAGGTAATTGAACATATGCAAACATATTATTTATCTGATTCATAAAATCCATATTATTATGAAGATTATTTATATTTGCCATAATTTTGGCTGATGCTCCTGCTGAATCAGAAATAGCCTGAGTAAGTATCTTAGACTGCTGGTTAAGCCTGTTATATAAAGCATCTACATTTTCCTTCTTTTCAACATCTGATGGTTTTAAAAGCCATTGATTGGAAATTGCATCTTTCATTATCTGATTGTATTCATTAGAAGAAAAGAGCTTATTAAATATCTTGCTTTCACCTTCCATAGCAGGTGGATAATCTTCAAATATCTGTGCTATCTCACGCATAAGAGTCTCAGAAGTTATTGCTTTTCCATTTTTATCAGCCAGATTATTAATATAACCATTTATAGTTTCTTCTGAAATACCAATACGCTTAAGAAGATTTACAAATGAATCCGATAGCTCAATATTTGAATATTTAATATTTTGAAATTCATTTTGAATATCATTCAAAAGAGCCTGCTTTTCAGGTGTAGCCACTAAATTGCTATCTCCATTGGAATTCAAATTGCCTGTAGATTCTTCACTTCTTAGATTTTCATTATTAGAAATTTCTGCTTCTATTTCTATTTCTGCAAGATTTCCTCCAAGAAATTTCATTTGAGAAGCTGCAGATTTAGTGCCTTCAGATCCTTCAGATTCAGCTGTCATATTAGCTTGTGACATGTTAAAATCAAAATTCTGAAGCCCTTCAAGTGATGTTTTGGAATTTGGGGTATTAACTGCCTCACCTGTAGAATTAGTATCAGGATTTATTACACCGGAATTGTCATTCTGAGGGGATTTGAGCATAACAGCTTCCTGATTTTCAGGTAAAAATAATTTAAGAACTCCACCATAAAGATTTGCAGCTGATTTATTATCGCCTAAAGCAATCAGCTCATTATAAGCGTCAGGGAGCTCTTCAATAATATTTTGTATATCTCCCGAGATCTGGTGCTCATAATTTTTATAATTTGTATATTGTTCAATATTTGATTCTGTAATTGGAATTTTTAGGCTTTGCATTTCAACCAGAGTAGAAATGTCTTTTCCTTGAAAATTATTAATAACCTGGTTCATATTCAGAATAGAATTCTTGTCAATAGACATGCCATTTTCCATCATACTTTTAATCATATAGATGTTGGCAGATTCTTCAATAGATAGTCCAGCAGCCTGCAGTGCTTTGAAGGCTGTGGATTCTATAGATGTATTTTTAAATAAAACAAGGGACGATGCATTTGATGTGCTTTCAGGCATAACATTTTTACCGGCATTTACTTCGCCTGAATTGTCCATAGCCATAGATGATGCATCCTTTAAAAGATTACCTTCGGTATATGCAATTGTTCCAGGCGCATCAATCCCACTTATACCTTGCATTTTTCACCCTCATATTTTTGAATGTAATTTAAATAAAGTTTCCTATAAAAGATCTTCTGTGTAATGGACATGGCCCATATTTCTTTATAGCCTCAATGTGTTCAGCACTTCCATATCCTTTATTTCTATCAAACCCATATTCAGGATATTCTTTTGATAGTTCAGTCATAAGTCTGTCCCTTGTAACTTTAGCAACTATACTTGCTGCAGCTATAGATACACTTTTTGCATCACCTTTAATGATTGATTCCTGTTTATACATTTCAAGCTGAGGAATATGAACAGCATCTATAAGAAGTACATCTGGCTTGATCTTCATACTGTTTACAGCCATTGCCATTGCCTCATAATCTGCCTGAAGTATGTTGATTTCATCTATTCTTTCAGGATTTGCAAATCCAATACCAACAGCCAGAGCCTTCTCCATTATGACATTATAAAGCTCTTCTCTCTTTTTTTCGGATAATTTCTTTGAATCATTAAGATATAAAATATCACAATTTTTAGGTAATATTACTGACGCAGCATAAACAGGTCCTGCAAGCGGCCCACGTCCTACTTCATCAATTCCACAAATATAGTCACAATCGTAAAATTTACGCTCGTATTCCTGCATATTATAAGTACGCAGTTTTTCATCTTCCAAAGCTTTTACTTTTTTTCTCGCAGATTCAACAACCTTTTTTATACCATCTCTTTCATCAGCTTCATACTCTTTGATAAAATCAGGCATTTTATCTATCTCTGTATTCTTAAAAATATCTTTTATTTCTGCAATACTACTCATTATTCAAGCACTCCAAAACTACTAAATGGCATAATTCTTACAAAAGCACGTCCGATAATATCATCCTTGGATATATTTCCAACACTTGGCTCTCTGGAGTCCATACTATGATTACGATTATCACCCATTACAAAATATTCATCTTCTCCAAGTGTTACAGGTTCGTAAGCTCTGCCTGGATCAATGATCACTTCAGCGCCATAATTTTCTTCAAGTATCTCACCATCAATATATATGTTGCCATCAAAATCAATCTGAACAGTTTCACCTGGAAGGCCTATAATACGCTTTATAAAACATTCATCTGGATCTCCCTGATATGGGAATATGACAATATCAAATCTTTCCGGCTCTTTAAAATTATAAGAAATCTTATCAACCAGAAGTGAATCTCCATCCTGTAGAGTATTCATCATTGATTCACCGCTCACAACAGTTCTCTGCATTACATATGTTATAAATAGCATTGTAAGGACATAAATGATTGCAAGTTCAATTACAAATTTTAGTACTTCCTTTAATTTTTCGTTCATACATATCCTTCTTTCAAATATAATAAGAGATAAATTTATTCCCTTTTTTATTTATATATTCAAGGCCTTTCAATAGAAATTCTTCCAAGTCTTGCATTTCTGAAATCATCAATAATAAGTCCGGCAGCTCTTTGAAGATCGGGCTTACCCCCAGGAAGAAGACATTTTCTACTCTCTGCTATTGCTGTAAGATATGCAGCGCCTTCAGGAATTCCTTCTTTGTCAATTATTTCCTCTACCCTGCTTTTTGAAAAAGCATATTTTTCAGTTATAACAGATTCATAGTCTTTATTAAGTATCTTGATAAGTTCTACAGCGAGCTCTCCAGTATCAAGATTTTCATCATTCATAGAACCAATAAGTGCAAGATGAAGCCCCACTTCCTGATCCTCAAATTTAGGCCATAAAATTCCAGGTGTATCTAGAAGCTGCATATTATTTCCAAGCATGATCCACTGTTTCCCCTTTGTTACACCAGGCTTATTTCCAGTCTTTGCAGCAGATTTTCCTGTCAGATGATTGATAAACGTTGATTTACCAACATTAGGAATTCCGGCAACCATAGCTCTGATTGGTCTGTTCTTTATTCCTCTTTTTTTATCTCTTTCAATTTTATCTTTACAGGCAAGTACTATCTTATCTTTAACTGTTTTTATATCTTTACTCTGCTTAGAATTAATATCAACAACCGTTACACCTTTATTTTCAAAATATTCAATCCACTGCTTTGTAACGGCAGGATCAGCCATATCTGTCTTGTTAAGCAGAACAAGTCTGGCCTTACCTTTACCAAGTTCATCAATATCAGGATTTCTACCTGAAAGTGGTATTCTGGCATCTGTAAGTTCAATTATAATATCAACCAGTTTGATATTTTCCTGCATCATTCTGATTGCTTTGGTCATATGACCGGGGTACCACTGATAATTCATAAAAACTCCATTTCGAATACTAATCCCAAGGTGATTACCATTTATTAAGACAGTTATTCATAACCATTTTAATTTACAAAACCCGAATCACCCTCCGTACCACCTGTCTTATACCAGCATTTGCCCAGGATATTTGTACCTTTGACAAGACCAATATTGGCGCTACGGCTATCTTCACTACTATTTCTGTTATCACCAAGAACAAAATACTGTCCACTGGTAAGTTTTATTTCATTTTCTGCAATTCCTGCCTCTTCCATTTTATCATAAATAGTGTCATCAATTGACTGTTCTTCACCATTAATATATAAAATTCCATCAATTATCTGTATTGTATCTCCAGGGACTCCCATAACCCTTTTTATATAATAGTGAGAATTAGAATTTCCATTAGGAAGAAAAGCAATGACATCGTCTTTCTTGGGACTTGAAACGAGATAGGCAACACGATTTATAAAAACTGTCTGCCCATTATAAATAGTCGGCTCCATAGATTCACCTATAACTGTTGTTTTCATGCCAAAGGCAATAACCAGCATACTTGCTATAAATACAGCAATAATAGTATAAAATACCCAGGAAAGAATCTCCTTTATGAGACCAGGAGTCAAAACCTTTTTCTTTTCAGAAAATACAAGACTATCTTTTTTTCTACGCATTTTATCTCCCATTTAAGAAAAAATCTTTTTGTAATAATCCAATCAAAACTTTAATACAATATTACCAAAATTTATTTAAAGATAAAAGTAAAGGGCAATTACTTTCGTAACTGCCCTTAGATTACTATTCAAAGAATAATCAACGAATAATAATAAATCATTTAACAAGCTCTTTAACCTTAGCCTTTTTACCTCTAAGTCCCTTAAGGTAATTAAGTTTAGCTCTTCTAACTTTACCTCTTCTAACAACCTCAACCTTTTCTACAAGTGGTGAGTGAAGTGGCCATGTCTTTTCAACACCAACGCCATTAGAGAACTTTCTTACTGTGAAAGTTGTACGATTGCTTCCACCCTGAATCTTCTTAACTGTTCCTTCGAAGATCTGGATTCTTTCACGCTCGCCTTCCTTAATCTTTCCGTGTACTCTTACAGTATCACCAACGTTAAACTCAGGTGCATTCTGGTTAAGCTGCTCTTTCTCGAGCTCTTCAATAATTGTTGCCATATCTATTTCTCCTTTAAATCTGGACGTTCTTAATACCTTCTTGTGTAACAGAGGACCGTCTATATTTTCACAACATATTATACTATACAATAAACTATGTTTCAGAGTCAAGCATTTTTTATAATCACTCAAGAAAATCAGGGCCAAAACCTTCAGGTAATAACTCCTTTAAAGTATAAACCTTATAATCATCAGGTGTTTTGGCAAGAATAATCTCAAAGTCAGGTCCGCAAAATTCTCTCATAACCTGTCTGCAAACACCACATGGGGGACAATATTCTGATGGTTCCTCACCTGCAGGACCACCTGCAACGGCAATGGCAACAAATTCTTTATCACCTTCACTTATCGCCTTAAAAAAGGCTGTTCTTTCAGCACAATTAGAAGGTGTAAATGCGGCATTTTCAATATTACATCCTGTATAAACCTTACCATCTTTGGTAAGAAGTGCTGCCCCAACATTAAATTTACTATAAGGTGTATAACAGAAAGCCCTCATTTCAAGCGCTTTCACCGCTAACTGCTTTTGATTCATATAACCTTCAACTCCTTAGATCCTTATTTACATATTTATAAACAAAAATCTTTTTAATTATTTAGATTTGATATATGGCTTACCATTTGCAGCAGGTACTCTTGAACTTCCAACAAATAATATAAGTGCAAGAAGAGTTACAACATAAGGTATCATACTGATAAGGTTAGGTGAAACCACATTACTCTGGCTAAGAATAGATTTTATTCCGTTACAGAAGCCAAATATTAGACATCCAACTAACGCTCCCTGTGGCTTAAACTTACCAAATATAACAGCTGCAATTGCGATAAAACCCTGTCCTACAATAACGCTTGGTCTAAACTGTGAAACTGTAGAAAGAGTTACAAATGCCCCACCAAGTCCTGCAAGAAAGCCTGATAAAATAACGCAGGTATATCTTACTTTATATACATTAATACCAAGAGTTTCACATGCCTCAGGATGTTCTCCACATGCTCTTAAATGCATACCAAATTTAGTTTTATAAAATATAAACCAGATAAAAGCAACAAGTAAAATACTAAGATAAGCAGCAGGATAAGTAGAAATAACATTATATCCAAAAGATCCAGCCTTAAAAGCATTTGGAAACATTCTTGGAAGCTTTGAAGCTGTATCAAGTGCAGGAGAATCTGATGAATTCTCAAACATTGCTTTGCAAAGGAAAACTGCAAGTCCTGGTCCTATGAAATTTATCGCAGTACCTGCTATAGTCTGATCTGCATTAAATGAAATACAAACAACGGCATGAAGTACGCCAAAAGCAGCACCTGCCAGGCCTCCACACAAAAATCCAAACCATCCATTTCCAGAAAAATAAGCAACTACAGCACCTGTAAAGGCACCAATTGTCATCATTCCTTCAATACCGATATTTACTACACCACTTCTTTCAGAAAAGCATGAACCAAGTGCTGCAAGAAGTAACGGAGGTGTTGCTATAAGCATCGCATTGATAATAAGGCCAAGTGTTGTAATAAATGAACCCATTATGCTTTTCCTCCTTTCTTCTTATTAAGTAAATTCTTGAATACATGAGATACAGCAATAAATACTATAATTGTACCCATGATAATATTTACAACTTCAGCCGGAACATTAACCATTGTAAGCTTGTTTCCGCCATATTTCATTGCCCCATAGAAAAGAGCTGCAAAAATACATCCAATAGGATTAGAACCACCAATAAGTGCAACTGTAATTCCCTGGAAACCATATTGTTCCTGAGTTGCAAACTGACTTACTCTGTGCTGCATGCCAAGAACCTGTACTGCTCCGCCAAGTCCTGCAAGAATACCGGAAATTGACATTGATATCATAAATACCTTATTAGAACTGATTCCTGCATATTCAGCTGATGTCTTTGAAAA
>JAILEJ010000112.1 GCA_024688095.1 Butyrivibrio sp. | reverse complement strand
TGACGCCATATATTCATTTCTTTTTGCAGAATCATACTTTTTACTTGCATATAGCACTTCTTATGACTCTCACAGCCACATCTACATTCATTGAGTCATAAATTCATGTTCCACAACCCTCAAGTTCTCATATTTTATGACCTATTTAGCACCATGCAATGCTGTAGAGTCATAATCCTTACTTGCTGATTGTACTGATTATGACTCTCACCGTCACATCTACATTCATAGAGTCATAATTTCGATTTCAATGATCTGCAAACACTTACATTTTATGACTTATTTAGCCCCCTGCAATGCTGTAGAGTCATAATTCCTACTTGTCGATAGTACTTCTTATGACTCTCAACGCCACATCTGCATTCATAGAGTCATAAATTCATGTTACACAGCCCTCTAGTGCTCTTATTTTATGACTTATTTAGCACCCTGCAATGATGTAGAGTCATAATTCTTACTTGCCTATAGTAAATCTTATGACTCTCACCTCCACATCTACATTCATAGAGTCATAATTTCTTCATGCGACAGCATTTTTTTATTTATCAGATGCCTTACTACTAATTAGTCAAAGAAAAAAATTCTGTCAAGAGTGCATAGCCCCGCTAAGCGGCATGATCTTGACAGAATTTTTACTTTGACTTTAATTTTTATAGCGTCTGATATATTTTTTGTGAATTAAATTGTTATTTAAAATACCTGTTTTTCGACCATACGGACGAATTCAATGTTGTTACGAGTTTTTGAGAACATGTTAATACATGTATCTACAGCATCATCTGCTTTCATACCATTGAAGCCCTTACGAAGCTTGTTTACAACCTGAAGTTCCTCTACTGTAAGGAGCAGATCCTCTCTTCTTGTACTTGACTTTGGAATATCGATAGCAGGGAAAATTCTCTTCTCCTGAAGTTTTCTGTTAAGAACGATTTCCATATTACCTGTTCCCTTGAATTCTTCGTAAATAACGTCATCCATTTTAGAACCAGTTTCTATAAGAGCTGTTGCAAGAATTGTAAGACTTCCACCCTCTCTCATATTTCTTGCAGCACCAAAAAATTTCTTTGGCATATGAAGAGCTGCAGGATCAAGACCACCTGATAAAGTTCTTCCTGATGGCGGAACAACAATGTTATATGCTCTTGTAAGTCTTGTTATTGAATCAAGAAGAATCATTACATGCTTATTGTGTTCAACTAATCTCTTAGCTCTTTCCATAACCATTTCAGCTACTCTCTTATGATGTTCTGGAAGCTCATCAAATGTTGAGTAGATTACCTCTGCATTGGGTCCTTCAATACATTCCTTGATATCTGTAACTTCTTCAGGACGCTCATCAATCAAAAGAACTATAAGATGAATATCAGGGCTATTCTGCTTAACAGCTTTAGCAATATCTTTTAAAAGAGTAGTCTTACCAGCTTTTGGCGGAGCAACAATCATACCTCTTTGACCTCTTCCTATAGGACAGATCATGTCCATGATTCTCATAGAAACAGGACATCCCTGAGACTCAAGACGAATCTTATAGTTAGGGAAAATAGGTGTCATATTTTCGAAATTACTTCTTCTTGCTGCAACATCAGGTGTGTATCCATTTACAGAATCAAGTCTTAAAAGAGCTGCAAACTTATCACTTTCCTTCTTTGCCTTGCTGACACCTTTTAATATATCACCAGTTTTAAGATTAAACTTTCTTATAAGACTTGGTGCAACATAGACATCATTCTCACCTGGAAGATAGTTTTCACATCTGATAAATCCGAAACCATCCTGCATTACTTCAAGGATTCCATTTGCATATTCTCCAACAGCAATATCATCTACAGGTTCTCGGGTCTCTTCTAATTCATGATCTCTTTCTCTTCTGTTTTCCTGAACAATTTCTCTATCCATATCCTTCTTAGACATATCAGAAGTAATGATAACCTTCTTGTTCATACTCTTTTTATTTTTCTTAACAGATTCGTCTTTGTGCTCTCTGTTTTCTTTATTTGAATCAGATTTTGATTCTCTATTTTCATTAGCCTTATTATCTGATTTTAATTCTCTACTTTCATTAGCCTTAATATCTGTTCTTGTTTCTCTACTTTCATTAACCTTATTATCGGATTCTTTCTTATCAGCTACAGCACTAACATTCTCTTTATTTTCAGTGTTCTCTGCTTCTTTATCTGTTTTTTTGGTATTTCTCTTTCCTGTAGTCTTTTTAACTTTTTCCTGATCTTCTTTATTATTTGCAGCATCTTCATCCAGAGCACACATTGCATCAATAATCTCAGCCTTTTTCATTCCAGTAATGCCTTTAATACCACGTATTTTGGCAATTTCTTTAAGATCAGCAAGCGTTAGTGACTCATACTTTTCTCTCAAATTTACTCCAATCTGCGCATAAGTTTTACGCGCGCAATAAATATATATATTGTTAATTATAAAATAAAAAATTTAATATTAAATAAATCCAATGGGATAACTAGCGACTTCGCATAGATGATTTGATAAAATCTAGCTTTATAAAGCAACAATACAATATTACATAAAAAAAATCAACAATTAAATAATAAAAATTTTTTTAATAATTCTTTTAATTTTATTCAGTTATTTATTAAGGTTACTTTTAGTTTAGAGCTGTATCTTTTAATTATCAGATAACAAAAAACGATTTCAGAAGCTAAATTAAGCAAAGTGAAAAGGATAAAAAATGACAGCATTAAAAGAATTAATATCAACCATTACTACTGATTTATTAACACCAATAAGTTATATTCCATATGGAATTTTGATAGCCTTTTTTTATGTAGGAATTGTCAAATTACTAGAACGATTGGGATTTATAAAAAAGCATATTAGTAATCATAAAATAATAATGAATTTCGGTTTCATAACTTATATTATAGTTATGATAATAACTGCTCTGCTATCCAGAGAGGCCGGATCCAGAACAGGTATTAATCTGTCAATTTTTAGCATATTATGTGTTTCAACCGGTGAAAATGCCAGCTTTATAGAAAATATAATTATGTTTTTTCCAATGGGACTATTCCTTACAGAACGCTCTGCAATATTCAAAAAAACAGGCTATCTGACAATGTTCTCGATATCATTGAGCATTTTTCTAGAATTATTACAGCTAATAACACAAAGAGGCTATTGTCAGATAGATGATGTTATAACAAATACTATAGGTGCAGTTTTAGGACACCTTACATTTATGATGATTTACAAATTATATAAAAATAAAAAGAAAAAACTATATCCTGTCAAAAATATTTCAGCTTTACCCGTCAGGATTTGACAGAAGGCATACGCTTTTCAATCTGTTTAATAATATATAAATATCCTATTGCTGTAAATATACCTGCTGCGAGCCAAGCAACAGGATCACATGCAACAGCCAGTATAAAGCTCTTTATATTAATTGCTATAACTGCTGTAATTAACCTGGCTACAAGTTCAACAACACCACCAAGCATTGGAATAAATCCAAAACCGCATCCCTGCATAGCATTTCTGAAAATAAATATATATCCAAGAGGAATATAGAAAATAATACAGACAATAATATACTGTTTAGCCCAAGGCATTGCTGCTGCAAGATCATCACCATTAAAAAACAATGACATTACAGGTGATAAAAGAATAAGCGCAAGTCCGGCACTAACAAGTGAATATATTGTGCTTATAATAACTGAGCTTCTTACACCTTTACGGATTCTATATGTATCACCTTTTCCAAAATTCTGTCCACAGTAAGTAGACATAGCCTGTCCCATTGCTGGAAATCCCTGTGTAAGTAGCCCTCCAAGTTTAGATGCTGCTGAATATGCTCCAATCGCAACAGAACCAAAAATATTAATTGCGCTCTGCATTATCATTGTACCTGAAGCAGTTATCGCAAACTGAAGTGCCATAGGCATACCTACTCTAAGCTGATGTGCACTATCAATCTGATTGATTTTCCAGTCACCCTTTTCAGGCCATAAAATATTACCTGTAGACATTATATAGATGAAACTACAAATAGCTGAAATACCCTGTGCAAGATCTGTAGCAAGAGCTGCTCCAAAAACTCCAAGATGAAGTCCCACAATAAACAATAAATCAAGAACAACATTTAAAACTACAGATATTATCAAAAAAACAAGCGGCATCGTACTATTACCTACTGCACGTAAAAAAGATGCAAAAAGATTATAAAATACACTTGCGACAATTCCATAACATATTGTAAGAATATATATTTTAGCATCTTCAAAAATATTTTCAGGTGTATTCATAAGCCTAAGAATACTATCCATTGAAATTACACTGATAATAGTCATAAAAATAATAACTATAATAGATAACAATATTCCATTTGCAACGCTTCGCTTTACCCTTTTCATATCTCCTGCACCAAAGCATTGCGATGTAAGTACAGTAAATCCAGTTGTAAGTCCCTGCGAAAAACCAAGCACGAGAAACATAATTGTACCTGTACATCCAACTGCAGAAAGTGCATCAGCGCCAACAAAACGACCAACAATAATAGTATCAACCATGTTGTAAAGCTGCTGAAATAAATTGCCAAGGAAAATTGGCAGGGTGAATTTCAAAATAATAGGCACAGGACTGCCTTTGGTCATATCAAGCTGCATAAACCATCTCCAAATCTAAAAACTGTTTCCTGTAAGAAAAAAAAAGATAGAAATCCTTTTCAGAATTTCTATCCACATATCATATCACTAAATAAAAAATAATCAACAGAAATTTTTATTATTTACGCAGTTGCTCTTTCATACTGTAATAGTCCCATCATACGGTCAACAATACGTGTTACATCCCCCGACAAACAATGCTTCCCAAAGTCAATACCATCTTCATAAGCAAGCATTGTCATAAGAGCACAGCATAAATCATAATCTGCATCTTCAAGTCTTGTAAGTTCAATTTCAGGAATAAGCGGCTCTGTTGTCATATAATCCATATACCCCGGTTTAAGATCGTGCATCTTTCTGAGCGCATTAACATAATCATGCTGAACACTTGAATTCCTTAGATGTTCAAGGACTTGCAATTTCAAAATAACATTCATTTTCCCACCTCAAATTTAACTTTTTTCTTCGTTAAAAATAATAGCATTTTGCATTTAATATTACTATGTGCTTTTCTAACAAAAATATTTCATTGAATTTTTATACTTTCCAAATCCAATAGAAATACCCCTGTCAATACCGAAATTCATTTTTTTTTATTTGAATGATCTAATATTTTTATAATATAAAGTCAAGTACTATTCGTAATTATATATATTAGTTTTTTTTATATTTTTTAAATAAGAATTTTTAACAAAAAAATAACCTCTGACTTATTATAAAAAAATATTTATAACAAAACCAAAGGTTACTCTTATTTTATGTTACTTTTTTATATTATGATAATAGGGTAAAATTTTCTTTTGCTCCTGACATATCATATTATTTAGTATTTACAACTTCTTTGATTGAGCTTGCAAGACCAGCTATCCCTTGTAAATTTGAAGGTACAATTATCTTTGTAGCCTGACCATCAGCTGCCTTTTCAAATGCTTCAAGGCTCTTAAGTGTAAGTACTGATTCATCGGCTCCAGCATCCTTTAACATTCTGATACCTTCAGCTTCGGCATTTTTAACCGCTTTAATAGCCTGTGCCTGACCTTCAGCTTCACGGATTTTCTTTTCTTTTTCTGCCTCAGCATGAAGAATTGTTGCCTGCTTGTCGGCTTCAGCCTGCAAAATCTTAGACTGTTTTTCACCTTCTGCAACAGTAATAGCTGACTGTTTTTCGCCTTCTGCAAAAAGAATCTTTTCTCTCTTTTCACGTTCAGCCTTCATCTGTTTTTCCATCGCATCACGTATTTGTTCTGGAGGATTGATATTCTTAAGTTCAACTCTAGTAATCTTAATTCCCCATGGATCAGTAGCAATATCAAGCGCATCCTGCATCTTTGCATTTATTTCATCTCTTGAAGTAAGAGTTTCATCAAGTGTAAGTGATCCAATTACATTACGAAGTGTTGTTGCAGTAAGATTTTCGATAGCTCCAATAGGATTTTTTACACCATAAGCATAAGCCTGTGGATCTGAAATCTTAAAAAATACAATTGAATCAATCTGCATTGTAACATTATCCTGTGTAATAACAGGCTGAGGTGGAAAATCACAATACTGCTCTTTCAAATCAACCTTTCTTGCAATTGTATCAATAAAAGGGATCTTAACATGAAGTCCTACACCCCATACAGTCTTAAATGCACCAAGCTCTTCAAGTACATAAGCATGTGCCTGTGGAACTACTTTAATATTTGCTGCAATAAGAACTAGAATTAAAATAATAATACAAATAATAACTGGCATTTCCCCTTCTTTCTGCCTTATTTAATAAGGCTGTAAACTTATTCATTTTTTAATGCTTTAACAAACAACTTTGTTCCTTCAACTTTTACAACTTCAACCCAGTCACCAATCTCAAAGGTCTCACTGTCATTTTGTGAAACTGCATTCCAGTTAGAACCTTCCATTGTAACTTTACCTGAACCGGCACTGTTATCAATTTTCTGGGTAACAGCTACCTGCTTGCCAATTGCCGCATCTATATTAGTTTTAACAACTCTGCTATTTACATATTTCGTAGCAAGCGGCCTGACAAGGATCATAACAACAATAGAAACAATTATGAATAATATAAGCTGTGCCATTAATGGTATTCCGGCTAAAGATGCAAGGCACGCTACCAAAGCCCCGAAAGCGAACCATATTGTAACAAGTCCAAAGGTGATAAGTTCAATGATAGCAAGTGCCACACAAACTATTAACCAAAGAAGTGTTAAATTCTCAAACATATTCTCCCTCCTTTCTTATAAAACCATTCTACAATAGAGTTTCCATTTAATCAAAGTTAAAATAGGCAATTTAACCCTTCCTATATCTCCAAATTTTCGTATTATAATAAAAAAACTGCAGACATTTAAATAGTCTGCAGCTTTTATCCTTCAATATTTAATTTTTATGATCAATCGTCTTAGGAATACACCAGGCAACAATTGTCAAAATAACAAAAACATAAGAAAACAAAACATGAAATACACTATACATAAAGCCTCGTCCCCCTTTTACTTTTCAAATAGACAAATAATATATCGGACCAATTTATAAAAACTTTATATTCTATTTTACATTTTGTTTGTGATTATATTCCGTAAAAAGTCTTCCAAAATACTTCAGTCTAATTAAGATCTAAACAAAGTACTTAAGATTCCTCGTCCAAGACTTGCTCCAAGATTACCTCCAAGAGTCTTTCCAAATTTACCAAAGTTAGAGCCTACCTGCTTACCAACTTCACGTCCAACTGTTCCTGCAACCGAGTTACCTACAGATTTAACAGCTCTCTTCTTTGCATTTGCTGCCTTTTTCTTTTCTCTTTCCTCTTCCTTTAATCTTGCTGCCTCGGCCTTGGCTTTTTCTTTAGCATCCAAAGCTTCCTGCTTTTCCTTTTGAGCAAGTTCTGCTTTCTCAATGCCTCTTCTTTCAAGAAATTCATAAGCTGAATCAGGATCAACTGACTGATAATATCTTGAATATAAAAGACTTCCTTTAACCATCTGATCACGTTTTGCATCATCAATACTACCGATTTTGCTCATTGGAGGCAGAATATATGTCTTTTGCGTAAGACCAGGAATTCCATCTTCATCAAGAAATGAAACAACTGCTTCACCTGTTCCTAGGGCCATAATTGTATCATAGGTATCAAATTCAGGATTAACCCTGAATGAATCAGCAGCAGCTTTAACTGCCTTCTGATCTGAAGGAGTATATGCGTGAAGTGCATGCTGAACTTTATTGCCAAGCTGGGCAAGAACACCATCCGGAATATCTCTGGGATTCTGTGTGCAGAAGTATACACCCACACCCTTTGATCTTATAAGTTTAACAACCTGCTCTATCTTATCCAGAAGTGCCTTTGGAGCATCCTTAAACAGCAAATGTGCTTCATCAAAGAAAAATACAAGTTTCGGCTTTTCCAAATCTCCAACCTCTGGAAGATTTTCAAAAAGTTCTGATAAAAGCCATAATAAAAAGGTTGAATATAGTCTTCCGTTAGAAATAAGACTTTCACTATCAAGAATACTGATCATTCCTTTTCCGCCAGCACCTACAGTAAAAAGATCATTTACATTAAATGCTGTTTCACCGAAAAATTTATCTCCACCTGCTATTTCAAGTGCAACAACAGCCCTTACAATTGCTGATATGGATACTTTGCTTATCTTTCCGTAATCAGCTTCAAACTCTTTATTATTTTCAGATACATAATTCAAAATGGCCTTAAGATCTTTAGTATCAATAAGAAGCAGGCCTTCATCATCTGCAATTTTAAAAACAATTGATAAAATATCACTTTGAAGATCATTTAATTCCAAAATTCTTGCAAGCAGTAATGGCCCCATTTCTGTAATTGTTGTTCTAAGAGGAATACCCTTCTCTCCGAAAATATCAAAAATATTAACCGGATACTCTTTGTAATCAAAATCTGCTTCTATACTAAATCTCTGAATTCTTTCCTGCATATCAGCACTGTCAATTCCAGGCTCACATAATCCTGCTATATCACCTTTTACATCAGCCATAAAAACAGGAACACCAAGTTCACTAAAACTTTCTGCCATTACTTTAAGCGTAACTGTCTTACCTGTTCCTGTAGCACCTGCCACAAGGCCATGTCTGTTAGCCATTTTGGGAAGTAGAACAATATCCTGACCGTTCGCATCTTTGCCAACAATAATCCTTCCATCTTTTACCATTATCTCACCCTCCTATACGACTACTAAGTAGTTCAAAAAACTCTATGGTTTTTTTCTCATTATTCATATCAAGAACAATAATATCCTCATCGTATTCAAGTATGATTGCGGGAGCATCCATTGAAAAAGGTGCTACTCCATTATCAGATGAAACTGTCCTTTTCACCTTTTTAGCATTCTTTACTCTGCTAAGAGGAAAATATTTCCATCCAAAACCATCAGGGATAAAAACTGCTTCATTTCCCAATCTGAATTTTTCATATTTAGTACTGTTTTTAAAATCCTGCTGTGCGTTGTCAGACTCGTAGCCTGGTACACACGCTTTTATAGAAGTAAAAAACATATTACACCCCAAAAATATTTATTATTTAATACAAATCCAAAAGCTCCATTCCTACCTTTGTGATTTTCCCATTAACTGCATCATTTAACCAGGCTGACATTGTAATTCCATTTTGAACACCAGTCGTAAAATATACCTCTCTTACTGAAGTATGAACAGTTCCTGTTCCTGTAACAGCAGGAACTGACCAGTTATTTAAATATATCCCAAAGTCAGAATTAAGTTTCAAAAGCTGATCTACAAATTCTTTTAACTGATCATAATAAGCTCTTTGAACATGTATATCTGTTTCATATATTTTATTTGTTACATCGTTATAATATGCACTTAGAAGATAATCAAATATTGAACTTGAATAAAGATATTTAAACTGGTCTCCATATCTTGAGTAAAGATCCCTAAACCAGTCCAAAGTTATATTATCTGTCTTTATACTCTTGTAAATATGACCATGACATTTCCAGATATTTTTGGCTGTATTTTTCCATCCACTGTATAAAAGCTGCCCACTATCAGACAATAAAGTGATATCTTTACATTTTGGATAATATTTATCTGCAATAATGCCTGAAAGAGCAGGTACAGCAAAGGCTCCAGCAGAATTACCTGCTATAAGAAGCTTATCTGGAGTATCAAATAATTCCTTTGCCACCTTCATACTTTCAAGAAAATTTTTATATCCATGAAAATGAAGAACTGCCTTTTTTCCATCCTCGGTTTTATAATTAAAATTGTTATCACCTACATGAAAGTCTCCTGTAGCATATGTTATAACAATAAAATTCCAGTCCCTGAAAGGATTACGCTTATTCCTGGCATCTGTTATACCAAGATTGATATTCATAAGTTGTGTAACAGGTCGTAAATTATTCCAATAAAAATTAGGCTCCTTACCTATAACCTTACTGCCTGTAATTGGTCTTGCTGCAGTGTATTCATTCCATGCAACTCCACCACCGGAAAAAAAGATACATAAATTTTTACTGTCAGTCTGTCGTAAATATATGTGATATTCCGAACCATCACCAGAAATGCCCTTATCAAGATGATATCTATACCAGATATTTTTTTCTATATCTGAAAGTTTATCTAGCGATGGAGCCATAATTTTAGAACGGCTCATCCGATTATTGACAGAATCTTCAAGTATATCCCAAAAACCTTTTTTTATATTCTTATCCGACACTTACCCCTCCAAGATTATATCAGACATTAAATATTCTTTGAGTTGCACTCTTTAAATCTCTAAATCTAAATATAATCGCTGCTGCGATCATAATAAGATATGCAATTATTGAAACTAGTGCTGGGATTGCAAAATGATTATATTCTTTTACAATTCCAATTATCTGAAGCATTGAAACCAATGCATCAACTACTATATACATAATATACTGTTCAAGTCTAAGTCTTGTAATTCTGCTGCAAAGATAAGTAAAAAGTGCAAGCATAAGCAGCATTATAGGTATAGTCCACATGAGCGACCACCCATAAAAACCAAATCTATAATCAATTACAAGAGTGACAACTATTGCAAACATAACTTCTACGGTAACTACCTTAAGTATGTTGTTGTGAAAGTATAAAGTAACAAGTACATCAATCCATGCAACAAAAGTACCAACTATTGCTATACCTATCCATGGAATTGAATTTCCTGTATAAAGATTCACAGCTATAAATATAATTTCAAATACTGTAAATATAAAAGTACTCATTTTAAGAACTGATAAACTGGATACCTTCTTTTTGGGAAGAACCGGAAAAGCAGAATCCGTATCCTCTGGATCAATTCCAGACTCCAGAAAATTATTTTTAATTTCCTCTGAAAAGCTGTCTGTAAGGGCTCCCTGACACAATGGGCAGCATTCCTTATGACCTCTTATCATAATTTTACATTTGGGACAATATAACATTTTAAAACCATCCTGAACAAAATTTTTTGACTTTTTTATAAATAGTAAAGCAAAATTGATTTTCTGATAAAAACCAATAAATTAGAGATTATTATCATAATCATTAGTTGCAAGTTCAACATTAATACCCATAGAAGTAAGTCTTCTAAAAAATGCCAACATTACAGCATGAGTTTTATAAGGAGACACTTCTCCAAAAACCATCTTATCATTAAATGAACATACACAAATTTGCTGTGACTGTGCAGTCATAAAAGCACTAAATCTGTCTATATAAGGTGAAACTTCATCGGGCATATCTATGCGTCCAAGATTAGACATGGAACTTGTTATACCTTTTTTTGCGGCTCTGTCAAACTTTGAAATCGTAAAATCCTTTAAAATAAGTGGAGCAATCTTAACTGCCAGATTATGTTCAAGCGCTGCATATGAATTCATATTCTGTCTGATAGTCTCTTCTGAAAGTTGCTCTTTATAAGCATCATTAACCGTATGGATAATAGATTCAAGATTGCCATCAAAATTCATAGGATCATAATCTATTTTGATAACACCATAAAAGTTTCTTGCAGTTGCAGATTCAAAAAACTGTCTTAAATTAACCGGAACACTTACAATAACATGTCTCTTTTTCTGTCTTACAGTCATAACATCAATTACAGAAGCTATATAAATAGCAGTTGCCAGAACTCCGACCGTTGTATGATTTTCTTTTGCAATACTTACAAATTTTTTTGCTGATACAGTTCCCTCAACCAAATGCGGAAGAATATTTTCATCAAGTTCTCCACTTAGCTGATATGCTTTTGCTTTGGAAAGCTCCTTTAACTGTTTTAAGCCCTTCTGCTTTTCATAAAAATGACTAAATGCATCACCATTTTTTTCCTCTACAGAAGATAGATCATCTACTTCCTCTACAGGAATACCATGTTTAATACTAAGATATTTAACTATAAGCCTTTTAAAGAACATAAATGCCCCTGTGCCATCTGCCAGTACATGAAACATTTCCAGATTCATTCTTCTACCATAGTAATTAACTCTGTAAAGCAGATTTTTTCTTCCCTGAAAGTAAATCTGACTACATGCAGGAAGATTATCCTCTTCTACCATCGGAATAATATTTGTATCCTCCATGTAATACCAGAAAAGACCTCTTTTCAAAATACAATTAAAAAAAGGAAAATCTGCAATTATCTCGTTTAAAGCCATTTGGAGTATTCCTCCATCAACCTCCTCTTTAAGCTCACAAGATATTCTAAAAACTCTGGTATTAGCTCCCTTTGCTGTAGATGGTATTATTTTTGCAGCATTATCAAGCTTATACCATTTAACATTACGTTCCATTATCTTCACTACTCCTTACAGGTTCAGAAGTAAACTGCACCTCTGCCTGATTTATTCTATATATTACATCCTCAAGGGTTATAAATTTTTTTCCACGGATAAATTTTAAATAACCAGGATTAAGTCGCATAGTTATCCCTTTAGGTTCTATGCTTTCATTTACTTTCTCATTAATACTCCTGCAAACATCCTCAGGATCATGAGTCATACTCTTATTAAGTATACACAATAATGTGCATATTGTCCTGCCCAGTCCCTCCATATTGAGATCTTCAGTTGCATCAATTTCCTGAATGGAAGAAACCTCCCATTTATCCATTTTCTTATAAATACCATATCTGCAATCCAGATGAATAAGAATATTTGTTGAAAGATCTCTTATAAAAGCATCATCTCCTCTTACAAAAATATCTCTCACCATAAAAAGTTTGCCATCAAATGGAAATGTTACATTTTCAAGATGTGTAATAGTAATATTAGTATTAATATGCCTGATTTTATTATCACTTTCTCTTTCTTCAAAATCAGTTATATTCTCAAAATCATTCCTGAAGCTTTTAAAATTATCTTCCTGAATAACGGGATCATTATTATATTCTTCCCTCTTTTTGAAATTCCATAATATAATTTCACCGCTTTTATCCTCAAAAGGACCACAAACAGGGCTTTGTGCTCTTGGATTATCAAAAAAATCTTTATTAAATAATATATCCCTGCCTTCATTATCTTCAAATCTTTGTTCAGATTCAAAGGCTTCTCCTAGTATTCCTGTATCCACAAGTCTGCATATATCATCCTGAAGGTATTCATACAGATTGGACTTAAGAGTAACTGCCTCTTCAGTAATAACAAGACTAATACCTATTGTATCACTAGTATTGGAAAAACTGTTTATTTCTTTTTCCCATTTTTGAGCACCATTAAAATATGCATTTCCAGACATAAAAACAGGCAGATGATCATAATAAATATCTGTCCCATTTAAAATTACATTTTGAGGACCAAGCCTTCCAAAATACTCCGTAGCCGTCGGAAATTCATTATATACAAAAGTTCCAGCTTTAAAATCTGACTCATATATGTTGCGCTTATTAAAAATATCTGGAATATCACTTTTTAAAGGCATCTGAACAAAAATATTATTATAAAATCTCACATCACCATGCAAAATAGTTGAAAAACCGGCAATATCAGTAGAATGCGGGAAATGATAAACCGAAATTGCTGGAGATGGAATTTTTCTTGTATGATTATCAGTACCCTTTCCAACATAACTAATTGCCCCCGCAAACAAATTATGCACAAAAGCAATTCCCTGAGCACTAATTCTTGCTGAAACAGGTGAGAGGAAAACATTTCTGTCAACAATAACAGGTCCATGCGACATTTCAATAAATATATCCTCTCCAAACTCAAACTCAGTTCGACATTCAATTCCCTTCACTGGTAAATTATCATGTAATACATTCTGAGTAATTCTTGTACCTTGAAGTCCTAGTTCAAGCCACATTCCTCTGATACAATTATGAATATGATTTCTTCTTATAATTGTATCAATAGGCGATTGCAGATTTATACCCGCTATTCCAGATCCTGAAATAGATTTATCCAGATTAATATTATAAATATGATTATCTTCAATTACAGAAAAAATGCATCCAAGATTACCCGCAATGCCAGCCTGTCCGCAATCATGTATTTCACATCTTCGAATAATATGACTTCCGATTTCGTTTTTGTTCCATCCATCTTTATAAGCCTGCATAAGACATTCTGTGCGTGTCTGACTTCCATATTTCATCCATTTTGAAGTCCATTTATTATTATTTTTTTCTTGAAAATATTTTCCAAGTGATATTCCACAGCATTTAGAAGATGATATTTCAAGATCTTCCATTATCCATCCCTTTGCCCATAAATGACCAATAGCAGCTTCCTGAAATGCTGTTGGCGGAGCCCATTTAGAAGCTGCTCCAAACATCTTAAATCCACTTACAGTAATATAGTTTATACCCTTTTTGTCAGGAAAAAAGCAACTGCTTCTGACACTTACCTCTATTGTTTCTTCATTAGGATTTCTGCCACCAAAATTACAGTACAAAACTGTTTCAGATGAATTAACCTCCGCAAACCATTTACATATAGATCCTTCTTTATCCCATATATAATAGGGGTCATCATTAAAGCAATCATTTTTGTTTTTTACTTCTGTAAGTACTCTTCCATTCATAAAAACCTGAGCAGTATGTCCAAACGCATATTCATTCAGATAATCTCCAGAAAGCTTTTCATTAAAAGGATTATAATCTCCATAAATCTGATTGGATATATGAGTTTCATAAACATAGCCCTGAACTTTAGTAAAATTTTTTACAACTTCAGTTGCTGATATAACTGCTGCACCTTTAACCATCGATTTATATGAAATTCTTCTATCCTCAAGACCTGAATTCCGGGGAATGATTTTTTCACGATAAATTCCGGGAAATACCAAAATATTATCTCCCGGTCTGGCTATAATTGAAGCTTCAGATATACTTTTAAACGGATGTTCTTTACTTCCATCTCCGCTTAAAAAGGCATTTGACGATACATATATATCCATAGAATATAATTGCCTTTCGGCATCCCCCTTTATATAATGAAATATAAATTAATTATACTATTTATCTCTTAATATCTACAAGAGAAACAACACTTTTAAAGAACGGAGTTTTAATATGCGAAACATAGATTTCAGATATGCACTTATCATGCTTTTGGCAGTAATTCTTGGAGGCGCAATTATAGCACTTTTTAATAGTCTTTTCTAAAAATACATTTTATATTTTAAATCATTAAAAAAGTATAAACTCCTTATATTTGCCACAATATAAATTCATTTCGTGATAAAATATTTTATATTTTTAAAAATACGGGGATAGAGGAGAATTTCTAAATTGGGTTGTGCTTCATACTATGCAGAAGCTAATATTGTCTGCATTCTTATGCTACTTGTAATTCTTCATCAATTAAATAAAGATATAGACAGACAATTGTCTCAGATTATTTTTATAAATGAAATTATAGCAGCGATTTTTTATTTTGCATCAGACGTGCTTTGGGCATACGTAAGATTTTCAAACATTGAAATTTCTGCAACACTTGAATATATTACTTATGCTATACCATTTATAATGATAAGCTTATGTTCATTTATCTGGTATATATATGTACAGGCAGTCGCCAAAAATGAAATTGCGCGGAATCCTAAGCAGCTTATAATTACTGCTATTCCACTAATTATTGTTTCATTGTTGGTTATTACTTCATCACAGACAAATTTGGTTTTTTCAATAGACTCTGTTGGTAAGTTCCATTACGAAAAATTATATTATATCCTGATGATAGTGCCTTTTATTTATCTTCTTGGTTCATCAATAGTTGCATATAAAAGGCTCTGCAAAAAAGGGAAATATAATAATTATCAATTAAACAAAGCGCTGACATACTTTCCTATAACGCCAATTATTGGTGGATCACTTCAGATGGTTCTGTTAGATACTCCTATAATCTGCTATGTAATTACAGGATCTTTGATTTTTGTATACGTTAGAACACTTCAGGGGCTTATTACTATTGATCCACTTACACAGATCAATAACAGATCTCATATGATGAAATATCTATCAAGAAAAATGAGAACTCATGAAGTTGGATTACAGCTCTTTGTAATTCTTATTGATATTGATAATTGTAAGCTGATAAATGAGCAATTTGGACGTAGTGAAGGTGATAAGGCCATTGTACGTGTTGCTGATTCAATCAAAGAGGCTTGTTCAAACCAAAGAAGCCGTTTCTTTGTTGCAAGATATGGTGGTGATGAATTTGTGGTTATTGCTGAGGTTGAATATAAAGCCGAAGCAAACTGGCTTGCAGATAAGATAAAAAGTAATGTAAGACTTGGTAATGAAAAACATAATTCCCAATACACAATTTCAGTTACAACCGGTCTTGCAGGATATGATTATTCCGAACCTATTACTGCTCCAGCTCTTATAGCAAGAGCTCATTCCAGTCTTCAAAAAACAAAAAGTGCAAACGTCATATAATAATAAAAAGCAAAAAAATAAAGGGCACTGCCCTTTATTTTTTTGCCGTTCCATTAGCTATAGCTGTCAAAGCTTCAAATTCTGAATCATAAACGCCTCCAAGCGCATCGAGTTCTTCCCAGGAATACCAGCATCCAGACAACTGAATTCCTTTTATGGAAACATCTGATACTATTACCATTGAAGGTTTTCCATTAACAACAATATATGCTGTCCTGTTAAGAGCAAATGGAAAATAATACACATGACCAGTATCTATAAGAAGATTTAAATTTTGTAACGATATTTTTTTAGAAAGAATTTCTGATCTTACCATAATTGTCCCCTTTTGGTACAATATCCTGGTAATGTCTTTCAATCACCAAAATAATTTTCAATTTGTACATTTTTATTTTAATTATTTTGAAAAGTATTATCAATAAAATAAATATAAAATATCGTTATTTTTCACTTTCTTTATTTGGAAGAACATTTGTCATACTATGTAGTCCCAAAGCTATAGTTGAACCATTATGCAAAAGTGCTGATGTAGCAGGTGCAAGCACACTTGCAAGGCCAAGTCCTATAAGCCCAAGATTAAATCCTATAACAAACCTGTAATTGAAATTAATTCGTTTCATAAGATTATCACTTATTTGTTTCAAAGTAACAAGTTGATAAAGATTATCTTCAGAAATAGTAATATCAGCTATTTCTCTTGCAAGTTGAGCGCCTTCACTTATAGCAATTCCGGCATCTGCTTCAGATAATGCTGGAGAATCGTTAATACCATCTCCTATCATAACAACCTTATGTCCACTTCTTCTTGCATCCTGTACAAACTTTGCTTTGTCTTCAGGTAATACTTCTGCATGGAAAGAATCAACTCCAACAAGACTTGCTACAGTACGTGCAATATGTTTAGAATCACCTGTCATCATGACAATATTTTTAAATCCAACTTCATGGAGCCTTGATATAACATCAGCAGCTTCATCCCTAAGTGGATCAACCAGACATATTACAGCTGCAAGCTCTCCACCTATTGCCATAAAAAGTCTTGAATAATTAGTTGGTATACTATCAAGCTTGTCCATCTCATCATCAGGAATCTTGCATTTCTCATCTTCGAATATGAAATGCCAGCTGCCTATAACTACCTTCTCATTATCGATTGTTGAAGCAATACCATGAGCAACGACATACTCAACCTCTTTATGCATCTCTTCATGTATAAGATTTCTATTCTCTGCTTCCTTAACAACTGCGTTTGCAATTGAATGAGGATAATGTTCTTCGAGACACGCAGCAATTCGAAGCATTTCTGTTTTATCTCTGCCTCCAAATGGTATGACATCTACCACAGTAGGAATAGCCTTCGTGAGTGTTCCTGTTTTATCAAAAACAAGAGTATCCGCATCAGAAACAGCTTCTAAAAATTTTCCGCCCTTTACAGTAATATGATGATTCTGGCATTCTCTCATTGCCGATAATACTGCCAATGGCATGGACAATTTAAGCGCACATGAAAAATCTACCATAAGAATTGAAACAGCTTTAGTAACATTTCTTGTAAGAAGCAGTGTTAAAAGCGTTCCCATAAAGCTATAAGGAACAAGACCATCTGCCAGATGTTCAGCCCTGGATTCAACACCAGATTTAAGCTGTTCTGACTCTTCAATCATCTTAATGATTCTTTCGTATCTTGTATCTCCAGATGCTTTTTTAACTTCAATTACAAGGTCGCCTTCTTCTATAACAGTTCCTGCATATACATATGAACCTTCATCCTTCTTAACAGGAATTCCTTCACCAGTCAAAGATGCCTGGTTAACCATTGAAATTCCCTCAACAACTTTTCCATCAAGTGGTATTACATTACCTACCCTGACAGAAATTCTGTCACCTTCTTGTACCTGACTAATCGGAACAAGAATTTCTGAATCATCTCTTTTTAGCCATACTTTATCCGCCTGAAGAGACATACTCTGTGCAAGATCCTGAATAGATTTCTTATGTGTCCATTCCTCTAATAAATCACCTATACGTAGCAGGAACATAACTGATGAAGCTGTTCTAAAGTCACCTCTAAGAAGTGATACACCAATTGCCGTTGCATCTAGAACAGAAACCTCAAGCTTACGATCTACAATAAGACATTTTAATCCCTTTATAATAAATCTGGCCGCATTAAATAAAACTCTTATCATTCTGATTGGCATTGGCATAAAATACCTAATACCATAGCGATATACAACCTTCATGATAAGCTTTTCTTTATATGTAGCCATCAGCTCTCTTCCAGTCTGTTCTGGTGCAAGTGCTGTTATTTGTTCATCTTCAAAGGAAAACTTTAAAATTCTTTTTAATAATTCTTCTCTATCACCATTGTAACAGACTACCGCATCAGCGCTTCTTTCATATACTGTTACTTTATTGACACCGGGAATGGATAATAAATAATACTCCAATATATCTGCCTGTCTAAAGCTGTATCTTTTCTCAGGCATGGAAAAACGTATTCTACCCGGAATTTCATGTTTAATGATTATTTTCACTCTGTCACTTCCTGATTTTCTTTTGCAGCTCTTTCAGCATTTATCTGCTTAGCTTCTGCAAGGACGTCATCTGCATTTTCCTGAATCTTATTAGCTGTATCCATAACACATTCTTTAGCTCTAAGTACTGCAGCTGTAGTATGTGTATAGCATTTCTTTGCATCCTTACTTGATAAAATCTTAACTCCTGCTGTTCCAAAAAGAACGCCTCCTAAAAATAATCCTACTTTTCCTAATCTGTTCATATTTTTTACTCCTTTCAAATAATTCCTAAAATTCAAATTGAATTAGTTTTTAGTTCTTGCTTACAATATTAAAATAGCTCACAAAATAAATATAATTTTTTGTATTATCAAAATAACATACATTTTATCATTTGTGTATAGTTTTTTTACCAAACCCCTTTGTTGTTAGGGCTATGTAACATTAAACAAGGCAATTTTTATGCTTTTAGACAAATTCTAAACCAATAAAAAAAAATATTAATTTTTTCTAAATATACCTATTATTTAGGGCTTGTACATAATATTAATACAAAATTATACATTATAATGATAGCATAAAAAATTAGCCTATGTTAACACTTTTTCGTTAACATAGGCTAATTTGTTTATTTTTACATTTAAATTCTTTTTGTGATAGTTAGACAATTTTTCCCATCTTTATATTCATAAAAAATATCGTCCATACTTTTCTTTACCATATAAATACCTAACCCGCCTATCTGACGTTCTTCCACCGAAAGAGTTACATCAGGATCGTCTTTGGCAAGCGGATTATAGGGTACACCACTATCAATAAAGCTAATACGTATTTCAGCAGGATCATCGGCTAAATCCACACGAATAACAGCCATTCCAGTGTTTGGAGCATATGCATACTGAGAAATATTAACAAATATTTCTTCTACAGCTACCTCAATCTGCATCTGAACTTTCATTGGAGGAGCAGCCTTTTCTATCTGCTCATCAATAAATGCCAGTACGGTATAAAGATTTTCAGTTTTAGCTTCTATACTAAGTTCCATTTCCAAAGGTCCTTTCATATATTAAGTCATCCTGCAAAATTTTTTATAACATCAACCTCAACATGTGTTCCCTTTATACCAATCCTTACATCATCTGCAAGATTTGCAACTACTGACTTTTCAAGTTCATCCCATTCCTCTGAATTTTGACCTTCATTAAGACCATTTTTAATATTGGAACGATAATCCTGTAAAGTCCATGAAACCATTCCCATATCAACTGGTCCTGGAAAATCCAGCCCGGATGAAGTTCCCATCATAGTATCTCTGAGTACATATTCTTCTGCCAAATCCTCGTCAGGCATACACATCATCTGTTCAATTACATCTCGAATCCTGCCAAGTACACCTTTTGCAGACTCATTTCTTTTCTTCTTGGAAATCTCTATCAGCTCGTCCCGCACCTTCTTATCCAGCAGAGCATCAATTTCAAGATGGATTAAACACTTCTTTCCTTCACCCTTAAAATTGATTCTGATAGCTGGTTCACCTGTAATTTCTCTTACAAGTGCCATTGTTTCCTCAGTAAGAAGTCTGACCCACCTTACTTCTTTTGCGGTCAAATCCATACTACAAGCGAATTCTTCTGCCTCGTCAAGAATTTCTTTTATATCTTCCCCATCGCTAAGGATTTTAACTTCTTTAGTTTCAAGCATTTTCTTCCCCTCTTAAAAAATTACTCGATTGTAAAAATATCTATAAATCCAGTAACTTCAAATATTTCCATCAAATCATCATTGGCATTTTTGATTATCATGCTACCATTCTTATTCATTGCCTTCTGTGAAGAAAGAAGGACACGAAGTCCTGCAGATGAAATATAGTCTAAAGCAGCCATATCGAATGTAAGCTTTGTTAAACCATCTATACAACTATTCATCTCTGCCTCAAGTTCAGGAGCAGTTGTAGTATCAAGTCTGCCTTCAAGAGATACAGTTAATTCGGTACCATCAGCTTTTTTATTAATAGTCATATTATCTATCCTCCTAATATTTAAATATTTACTGTTTTTAATAATTTCATTTTACCATTATTCGCGCACTATGCAAAGTTGTGTTATATCATCAAATTGAGAAATATTACCTTCAAAACTGTCTATTTCACTTTGCATTCCTGTAAGTATATCCTGTACAGACCCATCTTTATACTTATTAAGTGCTTCTATCATTCTTCCCGTACCAAACAATACATTCTGAGAATTTGTTGCTTCTGTAACACCATCAGTATATAAATATAGCTTCTGCCCTTTAATTAAAGTGAAACTATAATTTTTGTATTTTGTTCCTTCCAATCCTCCAACAACAAATCCATGTTTATCTTTATATAACTCAAACTCACCGTTTTCATTCATTATTGCCGGATATTCATGACCTGCATTTGATGCAATAACTTCACCCGTTGAAACCGACATTATTCCAAGCCATACTGTAACAAACATATCCTCAACAGTATGTGCGCATAACTGTTCGTTAACATAGGATAAGATATCTGCTGGAGTTCCTCCCATTTCTGCACGATTATGAATCATAATCATAGATCCCATCATATATAATGCCGCAGGTATTCCTTTTCCAGAAACATCCGCCATTACTATAACAAGATGGTCATCATCCACAAAAAAGAAATCATAAAAATCACCGCCAACTTCTTTTGCAGGCTCCATTGAAGCATATATATCAAATTCGGTTTTATCAGGGAATGGTGGAAATACACTTGGTAAACTCGAAAATTGTATAGATTTGGCTATTGAAAGCTCAGAGTTTATTTTTGCTCTTTCTTGTGTGATTAATTTTATGTCTTTTGTCATTTTATCAAAAGTTGATGCTAATTGAGCAAATTCTTCAGGTTTTTCTATCTTAATTTGAATTTCTTCACCCTTACTGATTTTTTTTGCTATAGTCATTAATTTATCTATCGGATTAACAATATAACGATTCATGCTGTAATACAAAAGTGTCGGAATTATAATCCCAATAAACAACATAGCCAGAACTATATATGAATAAAATTTATTAACACTCCTAAACATCTCCTCTTTTGGAAGACATATAATCAACACTATTCCGTTACGCATTTTTTTTACAAAAGGTACATATTTTTTGTTATGATAGGTTATATAAGTTATTGCATAGAGGTTGTCGGCATACCAAGGGATTTCTCTTAAAGAATGTCCTACCAGAGCATCATTATCAAGATAAGGGTCATTTGTTGCAATTATATAATCATAATTTATATTACCTAACAGTGCAAAACTGTTTTTAATTTTATTACCGCTTTTGTACATAGAAAAAGTTTTTTCAAGAGGCTTCATTTTTGAAACATCTTCAATTAAAGAATTTATTTCCCAATCTACCGTGGCAATACCGACTAATTTTTTGTCAACATATATTCCTGTTCCTGCCGTAACCATCATTTTATAACTACATAAGTTTTCGAAATACGGTTTAGACCATATGATATTATATTCAGGTGTAACCTGAGAAATAATCTGCTTATACCATTCCTGATTAGGATAGTCATATTCTTTGCTTGCAAAGTCTTCGTCGATTACGATTTTATTATTCTTATCCCGATAAGCATAAAAACAAGCATATTTTTTTGATTTGTCTAAAATATAAGGCTTAAACCAAATACCGCCCCCAAGAGTTTCAGGATAGTTCTCAAAAGTTCTTATAATTGCTTTACTGTTAATTTCATTGTTTCTATCCGATTTGTAATATAAACTGCCTGTCAAAGCTATACTTTTAAGATTATCTTCCGATTTTAATATTCTATCATTAATTTCTTCGGCAAATGAATTTATTGAAAAAGCATAATTTTGAACCATAAGCTGCTTCGTTTTCATTCGAGAAATTATTGTATGATAAGCGAATGCCGACATTAAAAATGCAAGCATAATAATTGATGTAATAAGAATTTTCGCTTTTACAGTTTTAAACATTATTCAAACACTAAAAATTTATCAAAACCTACAAGCTTAAAAGAACCCATCAATTGTTCAGAAACGTTTTTGAGCTTTAAAATACCATTATTTGCTTTAAGTAATTTAAATAACTCTAAAATTATTTTTAATCCAAAACTTGAAATAAAAGTAATTTCTGAAAAATCAAGAACTAATTCTGTTATAGTTTCTTCTGAATCTTCGATAGTATCCTTAATTCTGGTACCGTAATCAACAGAAGAATCAAGGTCTAATCTTCCTGATGCTTGAACGTATAAACTGTTTATACCTGTTCTT
>JAILEJ010000382.1 GCA_024688095.1 Butyrivibrio sp. | reverse complement strand
GTCTCATTTTCATCCATTCCTATTCCCGTATCTTCAATCTCTATTACAACATTTTGTCCCTCGATATATATCCTTACAAAAATCCATCCATTAGTAGCCTTTTCTTCTATTCCGTGAACACAGGCATTTTCAACAAAGGTTACAATAGAAAGCTTTGGAATCCATATTTCCCTGCACTCGTCTGCTACATCGATAGAAAAAGATAATCTTTCACCAAATCTGTATTTCTGAAGATTCAGATATGCCTGTACAAAGTTCATTTCATCCATAACTTTAACTTCATTTTGATCCCATTCAACATATTGTCTTTGTATAATTGCAAGATTTTCTATCATTTTGGCTGTTTCTTTTTCCTGCTTAATCAAAGAATGCATTCTTATACTTTCAAGTGCATTAAACAAAAAGTGTGGATTTATCTGGCTCCTGAGTGCCAAAAGCTCTGCTCTCTGCCTTGCTACCATTTCTTCATTTTCTTTAATCTGATGCTTATAAACTGTTTCAATAAGATTATTTATACGATCAGCCATATCATTATAGCTTCTTGCAAGAAGCGCAATTTCATCCGTACCTTCTACATTATCGATTTTTACAAGCTGTTCCTGTCCGGCATTATTTACTGTATTTGCCAGAATAAGAAGCCTGCTCGTAAAGTACCTCTGGAAGGCTCTTATAGCCATATATGGAAGAATAAGGCTAACAGAAATAAGGATTATATATATGTACATATTATCCTTTATAGCTGAAAGCACATAATTTTCTGTCTTCAAAAGTCTGATTTCCATATCACAGCCATAAAAATTCAGCTTTTTAGTATATGCTATCTTATGCTCATCAGCAGGATCTCTGAAACTATATACAGATAATTCATTGACATTATTTGAAAGAACAACTTTTCCATCAACAACCACCTGAATCGGAACACTTCTATCAACATTATTAAGTTCAGAAATTGCTTTATCATAATCAAGTTCAACAACAACAAGCTTTTCAATATCAAATCTTGGATAAAAATTAAATTTCTTAATTAAATAAATATGACGTTCCGGCTTTATTGATGTAATATTATCAGCGAAATACGAAAAATATAAAAGCTGGTCCTTACCGGATTCTATAAAATCCTTATACCATTTCATATCCTTTATTCTTGAAAGCTTTTGAATACCATTACCATTTATGATTGATTCATTATCTGCAAAAAAGGTAATACTGTTATTAAGAAGACTTGCCTGTCCCCAAATCAGATACTGGCTCTTCATATCGGTAAAGGCATCATAATACTCATACCCACTTGAATAATCTTTATCCAGAAAATCATATATTTTTTTCTTGATAAAAACACTTTTTTCAACTCCGTCAGCATCGTCAAACATGTCTGTAAGCGAGTATTCTACTGTTCTTACAGCATCTGCATATTGGGTATTTCTTGCCTCTCTCCCTGCATGAAATATGGTATGCAAAATAAGCGTATCTATTACCAAAATGGGAATAATTACACAGAAAATGTAAAAAAGAAGGAATTTCCTTTTCGTACTTGATTTATATAGATAATCTCTAATAGCTTCTGTTAACAATAATTTGCGCATAATTCCGGAATTTAAATCTCCACTCAAACAAAAACAATCCAAATAATATTATAACATCTGATTATAGAATATCATTATAAAATCACCTGTGCAGAAAAGGCGCATCTATTATATGTTCAGATGCGCCTTACTACTGCATTTATCATATTTGGAAGGGTTTAGTAATTTGATTATTACTATACTCTTATGCTTAGTATTATAAAACACCACAAATTATAGAAAAAAGCAGGATAAATTATTTATTATTCTGTTCGATTAAAAGTTCTATGAACTGATCCTTGGGAATTGCTTTTGAATACAGCCATCCCTGATATATATTGCATCCAAGTGACTGCAGTATTTCCTGTTGTTCTGAAGTTTCAACATATTCTGCGACAACATCAAATCCCATCTGATTTGACATATCCACTATAGACTTTACAAGCTCTGAAACCCTTTCTTTTGACTCCGAAACAAGACCTTTTATAAGTGAACCATCCATTTTTACGATATCAAAATGATGTACCATAAGATATTTCAAAGAAGTATGTCCCATCGAAAAATCATCTATAGCCATGAGATATCCCATATTCCTTATATCATCAAGAGAAACATAAGCAGACTCCTTTGAAAGCAAGGCCTTCTGTTCTGTTATTTCAAGACAGATTTCTCCTTCTTTGAAATCTTTATTTCTAACATGCTCTTCAAGAGCTTTAACGTATTTTTCTGTCTGTATAACAGAACCAGATACATTTACGCTGATTTTTTTGTTAAATCCTGTCTCTCTGCGAATATCTCTGGCATCATTAATTGTATCTGCGAGGATTGTACTCTCCAATGAGACGTTGATCCCGCTTTCCTCTGCAAGCTGGAATATTAACGGTGGATAGATTATTCCAAGATCGGGATGTTTCCATCTAAACAGTGCTTCTGCTCCCACACAGATTCCATCTGCATCAAACTGAGGTTGATAATGAATTTCAAATTTATTTTTTGCTATTGCTTCCTTTATTTCATTTTGGAAGCCTCTCGCAAATATTCCGATTTCATCAGTACGAAGTGTAAGATTAATGTGTTTTACATCATCTTCACTTTTTTTCATAAGGTCCACTAATTTATTATATAAAAGAACAGTTTCATCTACAGAGCTTTCTTCATACATCTTCAAAAAAGGTTTGTACATAAATATTCCTATTATCAAAACAATCAGCTGTAAAATACTTCCCCTTATTGAGCCTGTACCAATATAACCGCTCAAAAAAATCGGAGTTGTCCAGCTTACCTGAGAAGTAATAAGCGGAACAAGTCCTGTAGAAATAGCAAAATAAGAAACAATGAGCGCCATAACTGGAACAAACAAAAATGGAATAAATAAATATGGATTAAGTATAAGTGGAATTCCAAATAGCATTATCTCATTGATATTAAATATCATTGGAAAAAAACCAACTTTGGCTATATCTCTTGTGGACTTTTTCTTTGAAAAAAATAAAATTGCAAACAACAATGAAAAGGATGTTCCTGTACCGCCCATTAATATAAACAAATCAAAGAATTCTTTACAGAATATGTTAGGTGCCGGAAGTCCATTAGAAACAGCCATAATGTTCTCATCAATAAGAGGCGTAAAAATTGTAGCCATTGCTGGTTCAATCATATTACTTCCATGAACACCAAAGAACCATAACAGACTATTAGCAATAGCCATAAAAAATGCAGTTACAAACGAATTGCCACCCACCGAAAAAAGACGTGTAATTGTATCAACCTCTAAATCATACAAATTACTCTTATTTGTAATGTCACAAATGAATGTATTCAAAATAATAATAGTAACAACAACTGCCACAATAAATGGGATATAACTAAGAGCTTTATAGAAACTCAGATCTGCCATCATCATTCCATTTCGGTATCTGTCTTTTCTATAACGCAAAAGAACATGAAGAAACTGTGCAGACAAATATCCTCCTACAACGGCAACAAATACGCCCTTCACACCAAGAGCATCCATATTACCTTCTTTACCAAAGACATCTGTAATTACAAAAAATGTACACTGTCCAGCCAAAATAGTAGGTATTAAATCTTCCATACAATTTTTATTAAAGCAATAACTATAACCTACCGTAATAACAAGATAAACAGAAGCCATTCCAAAGCTTACATTATTAAGTGCAGCTAAAATATCATATAATACGCCTCCGGCAAACGTTGTAATAAAAGTCTGATATGCATCAAAGGGCAAATTTATAAGCATGATAATAAGACCACCTGTAATAAAAACAGGTGACAAATTTAAAAATGCATCTCTAATAATCTTAAAGAAAAGAATTTTAAGTATTTTTTGATTAATAGCTTTCAATCTTTCCATATAAGTCCCTCTCCGACCCTTTTATTATATCTCTATAAGCATATAAAAAGACTAAAAAAAGACTAAAAAAACAGCAAAAAAAGTTAATACCTTACATAATCTTGGTATCATCCATATTCATTCAAAATAATAAAAGTCTGTCTCATTCAGAATACGCTTTTTCTCTGAATAAAACAGACTTTTATATTATAATTCAGGCTTTTGCCTGTTCACGTTTTGCAATAACCGGAAGTATTACACCAAGTCCGATAAGTACGATTGGTGTAATGATGTTAAGAGCAAGAGTAAGAGGATCCGTTGAGTATACACCCATAATACAGCAAGCAGCTGTTACAAAGAAGCACCATGCACCTGCTACTATTCCTAAAGTACGGTTCTTTACAAATCTGTACTCCGGATTAAATTTATCATTGTAAACACGAAGTGCAATATAAGCTGCAAATACCCATAAATAACGCATAGGCATACACACAGAATTAAGCTTATTAAGCTGCTGAAGAACATATGCAGCACCTGGTACAAATGACTGTACAAGAATTATTGCTCCTGATAATATTGCTACCATCTTAATACCATTTATATAAGCACCATTTTTATTCTGTTTAAGAAGTCCTGATGGGATGAATTCTTTACTGTCTTCATTTCCAAGAAGAATTCTAAGAGGTGCATCAATACTAAGAAGAAGTGTTGAGAACTGTCCTATTACATTGCAAAGAGCATATACAATCAGGAGCAGATTTCCAACATGATAATATTCTCCAAGTCTCTGGAATGCCCAATATGAACCATTTGAAACATATGAGTTAAATGACTCCTCACTTGCATTAATTTCAGCAGGATCAAACATCATACCCATAGCGATCGTTCCAAGAATAGCACATACTACAACCATTATTGCCAGCATGATCATTCCCTTAGGAAAGTTTTTACTTGGCTTTTCCATCTTGTTTACATATGGAGAAATCTTCTCACATCCACCTACTGCAAATACAAGGATTGATAATGAAGTAAAATATCCTACATTAAAATTAGGAATGAGATTCTTAATACTAAAATCCATTGATACAAAGTCAGCACCTGGATTTATAACTGGTGCAGCAAACATCATAAGGATATATAAAAGTGACATTACAAACATACTTGTTCCGGCAAGAGTTGTAAGCTTTTTAAGTGGGGTAAGACCTTTACTTGCTATAAAGCAAAAGAGGATAAGAACCGCAAAAGTTACAAGCTGTACAAGCTTTGTTGGAAGTGTATCATATGTCTCTGCATTTTGGAAAACTGCCCAGCTAAGAGCCTTAAGTCCTCCACTTGATTTACTCGCAATATATGTAATATGAACGGCCCAATATGTCCATCCTGCATAATATGCAAGTTTTCTACCCATTGTAGAGTGAATCCATGAACTTACACCACCATTTGAGTCTTTAAAGGCTGATCCAAGTTCACCTACCATAAGTGCATATGGCACAAAGTAAAGTGCAAACATAAGTATCCAGCTGAATATTACCTGAATACCATTGAAATACACAAAACCATTGAGGACATTACCAAATCCCCATACTGTTGAGAATGCGATAAATGCCAGATTATATCCTGTCATTTTCTTTTCTTGTTTCATTTTTTCTATACCTTCTCTCCTATAAAATTCCTACGCCTTTTGGTAATAAAAGCTTTAAACTTTAAAAGCATAATGTATTAAAGCGCAGAAATTCATTATAGTACAATCATGATCATAAATCAAATATTTAATCAACTTTTTTGATGTATTTTAACGCAATAACGCGTTGATGCTTTTTGTTATTAATGCATCAACGCGTTAAACCTATGACTTTTTCTACTTTGTCCCAAAAGTAAATCATTAACTATATTATTTTATAGAATTAAGGTATTCTTCAGAATCAAAATTATCAGGATCTGCATCATATAATGGCTCAAATACCAATACTTCATCCGTGCCTTCAAACCTGCCTTTAATTATACCATTATCAGATTCTTCAACTATGAATACATCTGTATCGCCGTCGTCACCGCCATAACTAAAAGTTACCTTTCCAGCTTCCTGAGTGCAGTTAAATGAAACGCCTGCTCCATGAGCCGCTCCATCTTCTGTGCGTCCCGTTCCATCATCATTAAATATATAAAAATAATCTTTTGCAGGATCTTTATCATCTTCTGCATACTTTACATATACACAATATGTAAAATAATTACTTGCTGCTTTTATTGCCTCTGCCAATGATGCATCGGCCATATCATCTGTATCCCCAATTGCTCCTTCTACTAATTCTTCTACCTCTTCTATTTCTTCATCAGACATCTCTGTATTATTTGAGCTTCCACATCCCGCAACTAATCCTGACATTATTACTGCTACGCCAGCAATAGCCATAAATCTTACTAATTTGTTCTTCATAATTTTCTCCTCAACAATAGTAATTATCTTAAATACTTTATGATTTACACATCTTTATACGAAGGCATATACAGAAAAGGCTAATTTTATTCCCACTTTTGAAATTAAAGAACTCTCCTATCTTTATTTTTATCTTCATAGAATTTCTTTTTATTTTCATACATTCTTTTATCAGAAATTCTGATAAGCTCAGTAATTGATTTATCCGGAAATTCTATTCTCGTAGCATATCCTGTAGAAACAGTAAATTCATCTACTATTTTACCTTCCCAATTCTTTATACAATCGTTAAATGCTATTTTACGCTCTTCAATCTCATCTTCGTCCATCCAGGCAAAAACAGCAAATTCATCTCCACCAATTCTATAAAATTCAGCACAGTCTGCAAGGCTGTTTCTCAAACAAAATGCAACACCTGCAATAATTTCATCACCGGCTGCATGTCCCAGGGTATCATTAACCTGTTTTAACCCATTAACATCAATTGTTACACAAAGAAAATCATTATCAAGCGTATCCTTTTTAAGTTCCTCAATTTTATCATCATATGCTCTACGGTTATAACATCCGGTAAGTTTATCAATTGTCGATATCTCTTTAAGAAGTTCATTAGATTCATGCATTTTATAATATAAATGTGCAAATAAACCTACAAAAAAAGAAATGATCAAATTTACAGATATAGAAAAAATTGTCTCTCC
>JAILEJ010000369.1 GCA_024688095.1 Butyrivibrio sp. | reverse complement strand
AGAAGACATGGAACAAAATATAATGGTGCTCCTTACATTATTCAAAGAGCCGGAATGGCTGTTTATTCTGAAGAAGGAAAAGCTCAGATTAAAGAACAGGTTGCTTACTATATGAAAAATGCTTCATATATATTAAATGGTCTTAAAGAAGCTGGATATACAGTTTATGGTGGCGTTAATGCACCATACATCTGGCTTAAGACTCCAAATAATATGACAAGCTGGGAATTCTTTGATTTCCTTCTTGAGAAAGCAAATGTTGTAGGTACTCCAGGATCTGGTTTTGGTCCGAGCGGAGAGCATTATTTCAGACTTACAGCATTTGGAACCTATGAAAATACAGTTGAAGCAGTTGATAGAATAAAAGCATTGAAAATCTAACCATAGTTAACATAATTAAAGTTAGCCTAACTAAAATTAGAATTATTAATTATTCAGACTGGATGCGGTAGGCACGAGGACTCATATTATAAACTCTTTTAAAGAGTCTGTGGAAGAAGCTTGTGTTGTCATAGCCTACCATTTCAGCAATATCTGAAATAGGAATATTAGTAGTACGGAGCATAAAACATGCCTGATTCAGCCTTTTTGTCTGGAGCAGGTCTGTGAAAGAATGCTCCGTATTTTTTTTGACAATGCGGCTTATAGTATATACATCTATTTTTTCTTTTGCAGCAAAATCGCCTAATGATGCGTTTTTATAATCGGATTCTATATATCTTAGAAGCTTAAGCATAAGCTGCTGATCATAGGAATTTTTGGGAACTTTAATAAGCTCAGTGTAGTTTGTAAGGTTCAAAAATAATAATCCCATAGTAGTTTGATTTAGAGTACGCTGGTTTGGAACATTATTTAACATATTATAAATAAGATTCTCCATTAAATTCTGTATAGGAAGAACACCTGCAACCTGGAAATGAAGGTAGTTGTTCTGCATTCCCTGCTTTGTAAGACAGCTTATAATAAACTCTCTTAGAGGATTAGCATCTGTTCCCATCATTTCAAAGGCCACATCAAAAAATTGTGGTAGGATCATAAAATTTACGGCTATATCTTTTTCTGATGCAGGGAGAATTTCCTGAACTGCATGCTGATTCATAAAAAGAAGATTACCCTCTTTTAAAACAATTTTTTGACCGTCAATAATATGAGTTGTTTCTCCCTGACACATATAAATAAATTCCACATAGTTATGAGTGTGTTTGGGAAAATGCACAAATCTGGTGTGAGGACGAATATCTATAAGCTTTCCGTTTTTCAAAACTCTGGCTGAATCAATTTCCGCGCTGTTATCTGCACTTGTATCCTTGGTGGCATCATAATATAAAGCTTTGTTAATAGTCTTTTTGCCTGATAATATTTCTTTTTCTTCTTCAGTGATGACACTGAGAGTTTTTATAAGATCTATATTCATGTATTTGTGATATCTCCTTGAATGTAGTCATTGCTCTTATAACGAAAATTTAGTGGTTTACATATGCCTAATAATACAATTATGCTTCAAAAATCAAACAAAGTAAAAGAAAAAATGATATATATGATAAACAGGATAAAAAATGGTAAATATTAATAAAAATATATGGAATATTGTTTTTTTTCTAAGCCTCATTCGTATAAATTATTGATGAGTATAAAGTTTTGTATTTTATCTCTTTGAAATAAAATTGCTATTTTTTTAGGATAAAAATAAAAGAGAATAACTTTCATATAAGCTTTGAAATTAGAAATAATAACTGATAATTGTAAAAAATAGGAGTGTGAGTTTATGGATTACAAAAATAACACTTATGATGCAATGTTAAAACAAAAAAAGGATATGCTTGATACATATAGTAATCTTGCTGATGAGAGTTTCAAAAATAAAGGGTTAAATGAACAGGAATTCAATTTAAGAACCGGTAGAAAAATTGATAATTTTTACATTGATCAGGAAGTTTCAAAGCAAAATGAATTTGATCTAGAGAATGCTTCTGAAAAAGGCTATGAGCTAATAGATGATTCTAAGGCTGTATTAAATAAGTTTAGATTAAGAACTGATTCTGTAAAGATTCAGCAATTTGATAATGCCCAAAAAAAGAGAATGAGTTCAAGTATTACATTATATAAAAGACAACATGAGATGGTAATGAGAGATGATGGCCTTGAAGAATATGATTTTGAAATTGGCGAAAAGACCAATGATAAAACATTTTTAATTATGGTAGGTATTCATAACTGGGGACAGGCGCAGCTTGTCAAGAAGGATTACGGCGACCATCTGATGACAAACGAATTTTACAGAAAGCATAGAGAAATGATTGATAGCCTTGCTCCAGATCTTGAACTTGATGCTGAATCAAAAAAACTGGATGGCCGTAATATATTTGGTGATGTTGGATTTACAGAAGAATCCGTTAATGCACTTCGAAAATTCTATGAAGGCCTTCAGAATAATATGGGAGCTACATTATATGATGCGGTACTAGCGAGCATGTACAGGCTTGATACATTTGATTCTGCTTCGCTTGGACCAGATGCTGTTCCACAGAAATTTATGGAAACAAAGGCTCTCAGAGACCGTATGGGAGCAGTCGGAGAATTTATTTCTCTTGGGGTTAATGCACCAGGCGAGATTGGAAGTGCAATAAGAAGACTAAAGGGATATTCTGAGCATAATCTCGAAGATCCAAATAATCCAAATCAGGCCGTAAAGTATGCAAAAGATACTGATGTATTAAACTATTATTTTGAAATCTGTGATCATATGCATATGGCACTTGATAGTGATTTGAGATCAGCTCTTGAAGATGGAAAAATAACATTTAACGAGGCTACAGGTTTTATACATCAGGTAGATGAAAAAGGACATCTGACAAATCTTGGCGAACAGGGTACAAGGCTTAGTGCGTTTTATCATATTGGCAGAAGCGATAAAAACTTAAGAGGAAAAATGTCCAGTCAGGTACTCGAGGAGCATAGAAAGAAAAATATAACCAAAGAAGGCTCTAATGCAGAGATTGAACATAACAGATATCTGTCTATGTATATGGATAGTATATACTTTAATTCTGCACAGAAACCGGATTTGGGAAATGATGGATATGGAATTACTAAAACTGTATTAAAATTACAGGCTACTAATAAAGAAAAATATGATCAGAATAAAGAAATGATCGACAATATGGTGGAGGACGTAAAAGGTCTTTCAGCATCTATTGATGCTGTCAATAATCAGATGGAATTTTACAAAAAGCTCCAGGAGGATATTGCCAAAGATTCAAAAGATCCTGCTGTATTGAAATTTAAGAATAATCCAAATCTGATGGCTTATGTGAATATTCATCTTGATAATAAACGTAATAATCTTCTTAAATTACTCGCAAGAGCAGATGGCTATCTTAATGCATTTACAAATATTTTTCTTAATAATGAACTTAGCGTTGAAGGCATGAACATAATCAATCAGTATAATGATGAAAATAAATATATTGATATGTCTAAGTCGGCAGTTCATATTAGAAAGATTTCCCAGTATTATTCTTTGAGAAACGAAGAACGTAACAACATGATACTGGATAAGATAAAGAAAAAACTTGGAAAAGATCTTACAGAAGATAAAGAGAAAGAATTGAAATTATGGATTGCAGGTAAACAAGGAGAACTTGCGATTAATAAGTTGGGCCTTGAAGGGGTAGACTTTTATGATGTTTCAGCTGATGATCTCTATGATAAATTAAAACCTTATTCAGGTATTTTGAATGGAGGGGAAGCGCTTTCTGAGGATAAGATATTAGAAGATATTCCAGGAAAGATCATTGAAATAACAAAGGAATTTCAGGAAGTATTTAACAGTTTCTTTGGAAAAATCAATGAGTTTCATTTTGGTGTAATAAAACAGAATGAAGTTCAAAACACTATGGACCAATTTATTGCCCTTCACTTAAAATATGATTCCTTAAATAAAATTCTGGCAAGGGAAAATGGTAATTTAACTTTAGAAGATAAGATAAAACAGGATATTAAGGAAAATGCTGGAGATAAGGCTGTATTTGAGTACGACAAAAATAGGAAACTAATTAATAAACAGTTTACTATAGTTGAAGATCTTCTTTATGAATATAGAATGGGTGAAGTAATAAAGAAGATTGAAATGGGCGCTCCAATAGACTCTCTTTACACACAGGGCGAATACAATGAGGTTGAGAATAATGATATTGTGGGCGTAATACGTCTTTTTGATAACAGAATCAAGAAGAATAAGAGAAATAATGTTGTTTATGCAAGACGAGACAAAAAGACACTGTCTGATCATGTAAAAAAATATTATGCAATTCAATGTAAGAGAACTAATAATTCTATTAATAATCTGGTAGGCGGTTACAAAGAAAATGAGGCAACAACTGAAAAAGGAAATATTTATGATAATAATCTGAAGTTGTTTACATCAAGACTCAGAGGCTATGTAAGTGGAAGTAAAGAAACAGAGCAGGAAGAATTTGGTAGTGAAAGTAAGGCTCTGGAGGCAATTCTGTCCAAGAAGAAAAAGGTAAATGAAGAAAAGAAGGAAGATAATAATAAAGAAAATGAACTTGAACAGAATAAAAATGAGAAAAAAGAAATAAATATAGAAGATTTTGAAATTATAGAGAACGAAGAGAAAGAAGAAGAGAAAGAAGAGAAAGAAGAGAAAGAAGAAGAGAAAGAAGAGATAGAAGAAGAGAACGAGGAGAAGGACGAAGAGAGGGCTAAGCAGGAATTTGCCAAATGCGAGAAGTTAATAAGTAAATATAAGAATATAACTGAAACAAATAAGAAAAAATATAATGAGAAACTTTCTGGAGAAAGTAAGTTAAAAGAAAACAAAAAGGAAAGACTAAAGATATTGGTTGATAGTCAGAATAAATTAGCAGATCTTATTGTACTTAAGGATATTGCTCAAATGAAAAATATCCGTGATGAACTTATGAAAAAAGAAAATAAGACTGTTGCTGACGAATATCTTATAAGTGAATATAGCAATTATATAAACAAGGCTATTAGTGTTACAGGTCAGGAAAATAATATTGGAAATGCGCCGGATAATATTGATCTGGCTATTAATGATGCGGAAAAAACATTATTAAAAGAAATAGTTAATTCTGTAGTTGTAGGATACGATAAGGAAACAGAAAAAAGTATATCTAATCTACGAGAAGAATTGGAAAAAGGAACATTTATTGATCTATCTGAAGGATTTCAGACAAGACTATATACTTTTGTGTCTACTTATTATGCAGATTCTGTTCAGGTCAAAGAAGCTGAAGATAATAAAGAACAGAATAAAGAAGAAATAGTTAATAAAGAAGAGGAACTTAAGGAAGAAGAAATAGTTAATAAAGAAGAGGAACTTAAGGAAGAACAGGAAGAAAAGAAAGAAGAGAACAAAGAAAAAGAGAAAGAAGAGAAAGAAGAGAACGAGGAGAAGGACGTAGAGAGGGCTAAACAGGAATTTGCTAAATGCGAGAAGTTAATAAGTAAGTATAAGAATATAAGTGAAACAAATAAGAAAAAATATAATAAGAAACTTTCTGGAGAAAGTAAGATAAAAGAAAACAAAAAGGAAAGATTAAAGATATTGATTGATAGTCAGAATAAATTAGCAGATCTTATTGTTCTTAAGGATATTGGTCAGATGATAAATATCCGTGCTGAGCTTATGGGAAAAGAAAATAAGACTGCTGCTGATGAATATCTTATAACGGAATATAGCACTTATATAAGCAAGGCTATTAGTGTTACAGGTCAGAAAAATAATATGGGACAAGCGCCGGATAATATTGATCTGGCTATTAATGATGCGGAAAAAACATTATTAAAAGAAATAGTTAATTCTGTAGTTGTAGGATACGATAAGGAAACAGAAAAAAGTATATCTAATCTACGAGAAGAATTAGAAAAAGGAACATTTATTGATTTATCTGAAGGATTTCAGACGAGACTATATACTTTTGTGTCTACTTATTATTCAGATTCTGTTCAGGTCAAAGAAGCAGAAGATAATAAAGAACAGAATAAAGAGCAGGAACCTAAAGAGAAACAGAAAGCAAATAAAGAGCAGATACCTAAGGCAGAACAGGAATTTAATGAATATATTGAAAAATTAAATAATGGATCATTTTCCGAGAAAATACTGGCAAAAGTTATTACAGAATTCCAGGCTAAGAGTGTAATGAATAGCAAAACAAATGAAATTCTGCAGAAAGTTAATGGAGAAAATGATAAATTAATTTCTAGAACTAATTCAAAAGAGAAATTTAAGAGGTTGTTAGTTGCAGATAAGATTACCGATATTGTAAATCATGCTGAAAACTTGATATCCAGTAAGAGGGCAGAAGATTATAACTATGAAGAAGAGCTGGATTATATTAATAGCAGTAGTTTTATAGAAGCTATTGCTCAGGTAAATAATGGGAAAATAGAGGATTCAGATAATTTTAACATTAATGATCAGGATAAGAAGATTCTTGAGATTATTCTTGATTCTATTAATGTTGATGAAGCATGGACTGAAGAATCAATGGTGGACATTCAAAGTAAGATGGAGAGTGGAGCTTTAGAACCATTATCTGAAGGCGTAATGAACAGATTGCAGGCAATGATGATTTGTTATAATATTAGTAAGCAAAAATCAAAAAATATAAATGTGATTAAAAAGAACAAGATTAATATTGATGATTTTGAAGTAATAGAGGGCGAAAAGAAGGAAGAAAAAAAGGTAGAAAAGAAGGAAGAAAATAAAAAAGACGAAGAAAAGAATGAGAAGAATAATAACGAAGAGAAGAAAAAAGATTTAATAGATGAATTTGACATAATTAAAGATGAAGAAATAAAAGAAGTCAAAAAAAATCAGATAATATATAATAAAGATAAGTTCACAGATATGGGAAAAACTTATGGTTTGAAAGTTGAAATGCCCAAAGATATAGTAATAAAAGATAAAAACAGTGCTGAAGGTATTGCCATGGCTGAGCAGATAAAAAATGCTGAGTTTATGAAGAATGTCTTTTTACTTTCAAGTGTTAAACAGTTTAAGAATGATAAGTATTGGAAAGACTTTGTTAAAAAAGAACCAAAGACAACGTGGAGATACAGTTATATTCAACTTATTGCTAATGGTAAGGTTAAGCTTCCGGGTACTAAAACGATTGTTACTTTAAATTATAATGTAATTGGAAACAAAGAAGACGATAATCTCCTAAAGAATATAGAAGCTAAAGATCGTGAAGCTTGGGCAGAATTTGTGAAAGATCCTTTAAAGATTCAAACATCTAATGGAAGAGCCGAAGTGCTTGATAGAATGTTTAAAGATCCAAAATTTAAAGGACTTGAGACGAAGAAGGGATCTGGCGCTATTGATTCTGTAAAATATGCTGGATTTATGGCTCTTTATACAGAATACATAGGAAATATGATTTCGTTCCAGGATAAATTCAGACGAAATACATTGAAAGAAATGCATACACAACAGCTTCTTAATGTTAAACCTATTAATATGAATGACAAAGAAATGAAAATTGCCAAATTTGATAATTTTGAAAATCAGAAGCTTGGATTAAACTGTTTTGCTGCAACAGGTGCATATATTCTAAACTATTGGAATAAAATGAAGAAAGAACATGCAGTGAGAAAGACTAGGACGTACACTCAGGATGATTTTAAGAGTGACACAAATCTAAGAGTGCGTAATTTAGATATTAAAAGGTATATTCAACTGTATGAGAAGAAAAATACTCTTTCAGAACAACAACTTAAACTTGTTGATTGGGATCTTGTGAATACTTTTAAAGAAGAGTATGATAACTTATCTAATTATCTTGACCCTGAAGTAAGTGCTGTTGGAAATCTGTTCCAATTGGCCGATATGTATTTGGGACATTTGAAAAATGTATGTGTAAAAAAGTGGAATACGCAGGCAGGAAGTCTAGAATCAATTGTAGGAACAGACAAGGAAAAACAAAAAAAATTATATGAACTTTTAAAAATAAAGGTAAGTGAAATAATGAAAGCTAATGGTAATACACCTATATCTTTCTTTAGAGGAAGCCAGGCTCAGAATAATTCATTTATGACAAGTGGACATTATGTTGTTATTACTGGAATAAATGCAAAAGGAAGCATAATGTATTATGAACCTGCATATAAAATAGGACAGGAAATCAAAGAACCCCTTAAAGAAAAGGAATTAAAGCCGGAAGATTTATTGGGATTGGGAAATGAACTTGAGCTACAGTGGCTTGAAGAAATGAATCAGGAGCAGGTAGATAAAATCAAGAAAGATTATGATATGATGGGTTCTGAATTTGAAGGAAACAAGCTTAAAAATTATGAAAAAGTTTATGAGGAAAATATGTTGGATTCAGCAAACATGATTCATAATAAAGGAATTGTTTTAACAAAAAAAGCTTCAAAAGAAGAGAGCATTGATTCAGTATTTGGCGAAGCTGTCTATGTTCCAATAACTTTAGATGATGAAGAATATCAGAAAGTTGTACGAGGAGTCGGAAAAAAAGTAGAAGATAATAAAGCTATATTGGCAAAAGGCAAAAAAAGTACAAAAGCTAAAAAAGTTATAAAAAAGAAAAGTGATAAATAAAAAGGAATATTAATAAAGCAATGGGGCAAGATCTGAGATGGTCTTGCCCCATTTAAATACCTTAAAATGTTATTACTTATATCTAAATGCCAGAATAGTGATATCATCAAATTGCTCAGCACCTGAGGTGAAGCTTTGAAGATCTGACAAAACGGTGTCTGCCATGCCTTTGGCATCAATTGTATTTCCTTTTGAAGCGTTGAGGATATTAAGAATTCTGTCAGTTCCATACTGCTCGTCTTTAGTATTTATTCCTTCTGCAACACCATCCGTATAAAGGAAAATAGAACATCCTGGCTGCAGTGAAATTTCATATTTACTAAATTCCATGTTTTCAGCAACGCCAAGAACAATATTATGTTCATCTTTGTACAATTTATATTCGCCATCAGGATTCTGAATAACAGGATACTCATGGCCGGCATTTGAAGCAACTAATTTACCTGTGGATATTTCTAATATACCAAGCCATGCGGTTACAAACATCATTTCCTGATTATTATTACAAAGTTCGTTATTTACATGAGACAATATCTGACTTGGATCAGTATTTACTTTGGTACCGCTGGAAATAAGGATTTTTGACATCATCATAAACATGGCAGCAGGAATTCCTTTTCCAGATACATCTGCAATACACATTGCCAAATGATCGTCATCTATAAGGAAGAAATCAAAGAAATCACCACCTACTTCTTTTGCTGGATCTGTCATTCCAAATATATCCAGGTCATTTCTATCTGGGAAAGCTGGAAAAGCAGATGGGAGGATTGATTTCTGTATCTTCTGGGCTATATCAAGCTCAGTTTTTATATGTTCCTTTTCAGCAGTTACAACCGTGAGATTATTTATGTATTCTTTGAGTGCCAGGGCCATTTCGTTGAAACTGTTTGCTGCATCACCGATTTCATCATTATTATAAATCGTAGCCTGATAATCCAGATCTCCATTTTTTATAATATTAATATCATTGTTGAGTTCTATAATTGGTTTTGTAATTGACTTCGATATTCTTGAAACCATAGAATGCATAAGTACCAAAAGTCCAATTATTACAATTATGTATGTTATAATAACGTTTCTAAGCCTCTTATGAACTTCAAGTGTAGGACCGTGTAAGAGCTGGTATGATATTATAAATACGACTTCAAAATTATAGTCTCCCGCAGGTGCATAAACGCAATAATCACCTGTATTTAATGTTAGAGAACCTGTTCCTCTGTTCATGATATCAGTTATCGTATCATCACTGAAAGCTTCAATATCATATATGGTATCAGGATGTTCAAATTCATCAGAAGCAATTACGGTTCCGCTTCCGTCAACAATGAAAGAAAAGTTTCCGACTCCCATATGAATATCGACGATATTTTTGTATACATCCTGAGTTGAGAGATCTATGCAGACTACTCCTGCGAAATCTCCGCTGGCATTATAGAAAGGAGCAGCACATGTTACAAACTTTTCATCAGATATGTGTCCATCATAAACGTCTGTGTATATAACAGTACCTGCTTCTTTTGCTTTTTTATACCAGGGACGTTCTTTATAATTATAATAATCGTCTTTACCTGTTGGGGTATAATACTGATTCTTTCTGTATATTTCCATGAAACCACTTTCTGTAGCGATGTATAGTGATTTCATGATCTGATCATCATTTTCAAGAATGGGTTTCCATAAATCTTCTAAAGTATTCATCATGATAATTTCATTAAAAACACTATCATAATCAACGCTTTCATCAAGAAAATATCTGGTTTTAGAATATATACCATTATTAGATGAAATATTTACGCGTATTTCATCACTTATATACTTATCAGGGTCAATGTACAAATTATTTATAAAGGTTGCAAACTCTTTAGCATAATTAGCATAATAAGATAACTGCAATGTACATATTTCCAGCTTATCATCCAAAACGCCCTCTATTCGGTCTTTTGTATCATTGCGTGTTTTATCAATGGTATATTTACTGACATCAAATATTCCAAAAATACCAGTAAGTATAGAAATAGATAAACCTATAATTAAAATGATTGCAACGCTGATTCTAAGTCTGCTTAAAATGGGAATTCTTTTATTATCCATGAAACTATCCTTTTGTAAAAAATATAGTATTTAAATTAGATTAATATAACCTGTAGGAGCAAATAAACTCCCTTTTTATATTATATATAGTAAATCAAAGAATTAAAACGGAAATTTCGATAAATAATAAAAATTTTGGAAAATTTATATTTGCGTAATGAGGCAATGAATTTAAAAAAAATAAAAAAATAGTAGCCTTTTTACAAAAGATATTCGTATAAAAAAATGTCGTGAAAAAAACAACAAAATAATATCTGGAAAAGATATTTTATAGGAGGAAAAATGAAAAAAAATATCGTTATACTTATTGCAGGAATGATGTCTCTATCACTTATGGCATGTGGAAGCTCTGATGTTGAAAATGAAGGAGCTTCTACAGAGGAAGCTTCTATTATAGAAGAAGCTCCAGAAGAAGCTGAGACAGAAGAAGCTGAGACAGAAGAGGCTGAAACAGAAGATATCGCTGATGAAGCAACAACTGAAACAGAAGAGGATGTGGAACTTGCAAATCCTGTTACAGAGATAACAGAAGAGGAAGCTGCAAGTCTTGTTGCAAACTGCTTTAGTGCTCCTGAAGGTTCAACTAATGTTGTATGGAGCAGGATTGAGGATGGAGAATATCCTCTTGTACAGATGAGCTTTGAGCTTGATGGTCTTGAATTTACAGCGAGAGAACAGGTGACTTTAGACGAAGAAAAAGATATATCAGGAATGAATTATGAATGGACAGTTGAAGACGAAGGTACACTTGCAAACTGGGCTGGTGGAGCAATGCCTGCAAAGTTTTATCGTTTTATAGGAGAGGATGAATATGTAGATCTTTGCACATGGTTTGATGTGGAAATTGGACTTTCATATTCTCTTGGAGTTGCAGATAAGAATCTGGATGGCTTTGATATTCAGGCCGTAGCTGAAGCTCTTTATGATGAAGATAAGCAGGCAAGTGCATCAATTCCTGATGAAGAAGAGCATGTTCCAATGGACATAACAGGTTGTGATACATTTACTCAGATTGTAGATAAACTTGAAAGTGAATCTGGATATGCAAATGCAACAATTGGTGACACAGATGTACTTTTGGTTACTGAATATTTGTATGACTATGATGGAAATGAAACATATGCAGCTATAGATGCTGATGTATATTTTTATAGCGAGGAAGGCGTTCCGGAATATGCAGGTTACGTGACAGCAGGAGGCACTGCTTATCCACTAACTGTAGCAGATGGAACTTTATACCTTGGTGCTAATCATTTTGTAAAGAAGATGACAATGTATGAAAATCTTCTTGTTGTAGATGAAGAAGCTCTTGTAGAATATGATACT
>JAILEJ010000318.1 GCA_024688095.1 Butyrivibrio sp. | reverse complement strand
TATATCCATTCCACCAACAGTTATTAGTCCGCTATTAATATCCCAGAACCTTGCAGACAACCTTGATACCGTAGTCTTTCCCCCGCCGGAAGGTCCGATAAGCGCTGTGACCTCCCCCTGTTTTGCCACAAAGCTCACATCATCTAATACTGTTTCCCCATCCTCATATGAAAACCGCACGTTCTTAAACTCAATGTCATAGTTTTTGTTTGAAAGGATATCTGCTCCCGTCTGTTCGCCATGTGAAAGGATTTCATCCATTCTCTCGCACTGGGTATCCGTTGCTATAAGTGCAGAAAAATTCTGAAGTGCTATCTGCAAAGGCTCGTACATCCTTGATACCACAAGAAGATACATAAAAAATGTTATAACATTTATTTCATTCTTTATAAGAAGCGCTGATCCTGCAATAGCAACAGTGCCTATACCAAACTTCAAAATCATTTGTGCTGAGCATACAAAAGCTGCATTTAAAAACTCAGAGAAAATATTATGAGACTCAACTGCTTTGATTTTCTTATTAAGTCCTTCCATGTAAGTATCCTGAGCATTGTATGCTTTGAGGTCTCGTACTGTTTCCAGTGCTTCCTGAATTCCATCAAGGCATGCCACCTTGTACCTGCTACCTTTTCTGTTTACTGCATGCATCACGTTTATTGAGAAAAATACAATGATGAACGCTACAGGAAGTACCCATACTGCAGCAATCGCCATCCTTGCATCAAAAAAGAACAGACTTATTACTACAAGCGTTGTAGAGATAAATGCTCCAACCAGCTCCGGGAGCCAGTGTGATGATGCCGTTTCCAGCATTGCACAATCCGCCATTATGGTGTTGGTAAGGTCTGCCAGATCTTTTTTTCCAAAGAATGAAAGAGGTATTCTTCTGAGCTTTTCCGCAAGAGAACGTCTCCTGACACCACTCTCAACATAAGTGGAGAAAAATGTTGCATTATACTGGAAATATTCGGTAATTGCTATCAGCAAAAGACAAATAATACTTCCGACAATATAAATCACCACATGATTTTTCGGGAGCTCTCCGTTTAACAGGTCTCCTGTCATCATGAATAGAATTCCCACAGGCATCATCTGTGCCAGGTTTGCAAGCGTACATGCTGCAAACGCCTTTATCATATCCTTTGCGCCCTGCTCTGAAAGGGCGTATTTATGTTGTAATCTTTCTACCATACTCATGCACCCTTACCTACCTTCCAGTTTACCGACTTCTGATACTCATTCCACATATGGCTGTAAATTCCATTCTTCAAAAGAAGCTCTTCATGCTTGCCGGATTCTGCTATCTTTCCGTCTGTAAGAACACAAATCTTATCTGCATTTACTACAGTTGACAGACGGTGGGCAATCATAATTACAGTCTTGTCCTTTGACAGATTTGCAAAAGCCTGCTGAACCATTATCTCATTGTCCGGGTCTGCAAAGGCTGTCGCCTCATCCAGTATAAGTATTGGCGCATTTTTAAGAAATGCTCTCGCTATAGAAATACGCTGCGCTTCACCACCTGATACATAGGTGCCTTTGCTTCCGATCATAGTATTAATCCCATCTGGAAGCTTTTCGATTATATCCCAGCACATTGCATCTTTAAGAGCCTGTATGACCTCATCTTCCGTAGCATCAGGTCTTCCCATTCTCACATTATCAAGAATCGACATCTTAAGAAGCTTGCTATCCTGGAACACATAGGATACCTGCTTCATAAGCTCTGAGGTCGCAATATCCTTTACGTCTACTCCACCGATTTTTATACATCCTTCTTTAACATCCCAAAACCTTGCAACAAGGGAAGCCAGTGTAGTCTTACCTCCTCCGGAAGGGCCCACAAATGCTATATGCTCACCAGGCTTAATATCCAGCGTGATTCCATCTATAGCATTAGTCTTTTTCTCATCATACGTAAATACGATATTGTCTATATTGATTCCACTATCCTTTGGCAGCTGTGGAGCTATAGCTTCCTTAAGCGGTTCCACCTCCAAAAGTGAATACATTCTGTTAAGGGCATCCTTTACAACCATCTGGCTCTCTCCGGCATAGGCTACCTTCATAAGTGTAACTGTCAGTATCGGTGTGATGATGATGTAAAAGAGAATATTGTAAAGGAACGTATCTGAAACACCATTTCTTGCAAAGATAAAACTGCAGGCTACAAGTGCAGCAAACACCCCGTTGGCTGCAGTGGTAAACCCTATCATAGGCATTCTCATTCCTATAGTATAAGTAATAGTCCACTTCTCGTATTTATCAATTGCTTCCTTGAACCTTTTAAAAGAAAAGACGGATTGTCCAAAGGTTTTTACAACAGGGATTCCCCTGACATATTCCACAGCTTCAGCTGACATTTCATCAAGTGCATTCTGATATTCCTTCATATCGTTCTGCATCTTCTCCCCCATCATGCCGCCCATGGCAAGAAAAGCGATAACTGCAGGGATAAGACATATCAGACCTATCTTCCAGTCAAAGATAAGAAGCATTGCAATCAGTCCTACCGGAGTAGCATAACTCACTGCTTTATCTGGAAGACTATGCGCCAGAAATGTCTCGGTAGCTGCACTTGACTCTGCAACAATCTTTCTGATCTTTCCACTTCCCTCTGACTCAATATATCCCATTGGAAGCTTCATAACGTGCTCCATCATAGCGGTTCGCATATTTGATTGAACGCGGAATGCTGCAATATGTGAGCACATAAGAGCTGCAATATATATAACCATGGCAAGTAAGCTCATTCCAACAGCACTCCATCCCAAAGATACTATGTGGGTAGCCTTGCTAAAATCAGGTCTAACTTCCACAACTTCCTTGATAATGCGCCAGATGTAATAAAATGGTACAAGTGCAACAAGAGCACTTATGGCAGCCAGTATCCATGAGCAGATGGTAAAATACTTATGGCTGCCTGCATATTCAAACAACTGCGCTATAACACTTTTCTTTTTCTGTTCCATAGCCTTTCATCTCTCCATCTGAATTAGTATTTTTTACATGACCATTCTCTAACCTAAGGACAACAGTAGCGCATCTTCTCACGAGATCTGGGTCATGAGTAACAATGAACACTGTCTTTTGCCCACGCAGCGAACTAATCAACTGCGCCACTTTTTCCATGTTATAAAAATCAAGACCACTTGTAGGCTCATCAAATAAAATGATGTCTTTATCAGAAAGCAAGGCACTTGCAACTGCAACTCTTTGCTTTTGGCCTCCCGAAAGACTCATAGGATGCCTGCCTGCGTATTCTTTAAGCCCAAGTATTTCTAATACCTCAAAAGCTCTGTCTTCATTTTCTTCGTCCATTCCAAGTATAACTTCATCCATAACCGTCTCACAAAACAGCTGATGATTTACATCCTGCATGACCATATAAGAGTTTTTCAGGAGATTTCTACTCTTTAGCTTTTTCCCGTCAATAACAGCATTCCCTCTAAATCCCCTCATAAGGCCACATATACATTTGGATAACGTTGACTTGCCTGCCCCATTTGGTCCAACTACGGCAATTATTTCGTTCCGGGGTATTTCAAGCCTGTCTATTTGAAGCGCATCACAGTTCCTGTAATTGTAAAAGAGCTTCTCAAATGTAATAGTCTCGGTACTCATATGCTCCGTCTTAATCGGAATCATTGACAGATTTTCATTTACGGAACGGAGTCCATAAGCCCTTAATTTCTCTTCTGTATATGTTTTAAACTCTTTCATGGAAATATCAAAAATGGTTTCTCCATTTTTAAGACACACCACTCTGTCACAGATATCCTTAAGCCAATAGAGCCTGTGCTCCGCAACAACTATAGTTCTTCCCTCTTCCTTCCAGTCAAGAAGAGTTTGCTTGAGATCTTCAATAGCCTCAAGACTTAAGTTAGATGACGGTTCATCCAAAACACAAACCTGTGGGTTAAGTGTATCTACAGATGCGCAAGCTATCTTCTGCTTTTCTCCTCCCGACATTTCAAATATATTTCGGTCCATGAGATCTCTAATTTTCATTGAGTTTACAGTGCTGTCTATACGTCCACGAATCTTGTCTTCAGGAAGCCCCATATTTTCAGGTCCAAACGCAAGCTCACTGGTACTATCCACACAAAAGAACTGGCTGCGTGGATTCTGAAATACCGAGCCAACAACTTTTGCAGTCTCATAGAGTTCTGCCTTAGTGGTATCTGTCCCATCAACAGATACTCTTCCTTTCATCTGTCCTTCATAGAAATGCGGAATAAGGCCATTTATCATCCTGATAAGCGTCGTTTTACCGCAGCCGGATTCACCGCACAGCAAAACCGTCTCTCCATTATTTATCTTAAGAGAAACATTCTTAACAGACGCTTCATCTGTCCTCATGTAATTAAAGCTAACATTTTCAAATTCTATCATTTCACCACATCCACTATCAGTAATATCCACGGAACAAGACACAATGAGATAGCAATAAAATCCTGTACATGGAATCCAATCTTACAGATATTCGTTCTTTTGACTTCTCCCCCAAGTCCTCTTGTAAGAGCCGCAGCCGACAGTTCCTCTCCAATATTTACACAGCAGGTCATAAGAGGAACCATCCTGTATTCCACCATTTTTGATGCATGTTTTCCTCCAATGCTTATTCCTCTCATCTTCATGGCACAGCTGATGGAATCCGCCTCATCTATAACCGTCGGGAAAAAGCGAAACATGACAGATAATGGGATAATAATATTATCGCTTACATGGAGCTTTTTCATTGCTTTAGTAAATTCACTAACGGTAGTGGACTCCATAAGATATCGTCCCATCATTATGCAGGGGAGAAACCTCCCAAGCACTCCGCAGGAACCAAGGATAATATAGTAAAGGAACCCTCCCATATTATGAGCATTGGCAAAGGTCAGCAGGGTGCTTGAGCCCCAGAACAATATTATTCCAATTATTGCTGTCTTAAATCTCTTTGCGGTAAAAAGTAAAAGAAACGGCGCCATGCAAAGTACAGGCACAAGATTTTCACATCTTCTTCCGCCCGCACCGCCTAGCGCAAAGGTAGTTACCGTAATCAAAAGCAAAAGCTTTGTCCTGGGATCCATGAGTATTCCACGGTCAAGTTTCCCCGGGTTATACAATGCTTTCTCCATTAAACAATACCGGCTTTCTCAAAGTGCTTCTTTAAAAAGTGCATTCCAAGCAGTGCTCCCAATACACCAAACACAAAGCAGCACGCCAAAATAACAGGTGCTGTCCATGGTCTGAAGATTCTTGTAAGTGCTTCTACATAGTCACTTCCAAAAGAAGTTCTTGATGAAAAATATCCATTGATATCAAGATACAAAGGTAAAAAGCATCCAAAAATCGTCACGTTCATAATGGCATGACTAAGTACTGTCTTCTTTTTGCTTAAATAATTTCCGCTTTTAGCCACGAAATCAGCAGCCAGACCACATACTATTCCAAAAACAAAAGGCCAGTAGCCCATTCCGGTAATCCACAAATATGCTCCGATAATAATTGTAATAATGGTAATCATTCCAAATTTCTTAACCTTTGTGTAAAAGAGCATCATTGTGATTCCACCAATAAGAGGACATAAAACAGAAAGCATCGGCATCATGATTGGAATGAATCCAAGCATTGAAACTGCGGTCATTATTACACAATATATTGCAGCATATATACCGATGTTAATAAGATCTTTTCCTCCAAGCTTTTCATTAGTTTTTTTCTGAGTCATTACTCCATCCATACTATTCTCCTTCCGCCATGTGGCAACTCTAACATCAGTTAGTCTTCGCTAACATCACTATATGATTTTATTTGTTTGTCCACTATATTTCTACGGCAGAATAGCATTTTTATCCTTTTTAGCATCGACTTCAGGGATTTATGGATGGAAATTTATTCTTTTATATTCCAATGGGAGTACTTTGTGATATTTAAGAAACGCTTCCGAAAATCTTGACTGGTTCTGATATCCTACGGATTCCGCAATCTCTCCAAGGCTCATTTCATTCTCAACAATAAGCTCAGCAGCTTTTCGCATTCTGATTTCGCTTATCATTTCACTGTATCCTTTTCCAAAAACTGCGCGAAAATAGTTCTTAAGTGATGATTCACTTATACCAAAAGAAGCAGCCAGCTCGGCTGCAGTATGACGTTTTGATAAATCTGCAGTCATTATATCTAAGGCTTTCTTTGCAATATCCACCTGAGATGGGGTACAGAAGGTTCTTCTTTTGTCTGTTTCAAAAGCCATTCCACTCATCAGATAAAGCAGTTTTATGATATCCATCATTAAAAGCTTACTATCCGCCTGTGCTAAAATATCAGTCCTTATATCTTCCATGCATCTTTTGATACAAACATCTGCCACGGCAATAAATGGAATTTCTCTATCGCTGCACTTTTTTACAATGTCATCTACAGGTTTTGTATCTTCGTCAATCGTTATTATTCCAGCGAGTTCTTTAGATGGATATAAAATCAGCTCCACTCCCTCATACTCTGCTGTTGGATAAAAGAACGCCTCCTTGTTGTTCTGAGAAGTACCATAATCTATTGCCAGCTCATCTCCAACAACAAAGGTTGTAGCTCCTGAATTGAGCATCACTTCACACCTGCCACGGAAGCAGTAATTAATCTTGATTGGTACTACGTCCTGGTTCTTAAACGAAGTAGATCTGAAAATAGTCTCCGGCAGATATCTTGACCATATATCTATATATCCAACATGAAACAAATCCTCAAACACAATCCATTTCATTTTTCCTTCATGCTCACAGTCGGTTGCCGGAAGCTTAAAATCAATCTGTGTGCTCTTGTTTATTATTTCTTTTGTTATCATAAATATCTTTCCAGTTCCTTTATATCATGAGTATGTGCATGGTTATTTTCATTCAACATATGATTATGAGAATGGGAGTGTACTATAACATGAGTGTGCGTGTTTCCATCATGAGTATGTGTTATATAGTGCCGATGAACATGCATGTGATTGTATACCAGCGATTCATATACTATCAAAGCGGTACCTGCAAGCATTACAACAAGAGCTGTCATAAAAGATGATGTAAGATGCTCCTTGAGAAATACCGCAGATAGCAACACTCCTATAAACGGTGCCGATGCATAATAAGCACTTGTCTTTGCTGCTCCTAGTGTCTTCTGTGCTCGTATATATGTAAAAATGCTCAGTCCATATGCAACATATCCAAGAGCAAGTACTATAACAATGCTTTTAAGAGTCGGTATATCCTCACCTAAAATCAGAGCAATAACAAACGCCCCGGCACCTGAGCATAGTCCCTTGATTATTACAATCTGATAAGTACTTTTACCGGATATACTTCTGGTACAGTTATTTTCGATACCCCAGCATAATGTGGCTCCGATTACAAGTACTGACCCCATAGAAAATCTAAGACTACCTGCTCCCGAAAAAGACAACATAATGCTTGAGCAGGTCACCAAAGCAGCAGCTATCCATAAACGCCATGACACCTTTTCTTTAAAAAGCAATAGTGCCACCAATGTAGTAGCAACTATCTCAAAATTCCCAAGTAAAGACGCATTAGCTGCCATGCCCGCACGTACTCCTGACATTAGAAGTATTGGTGCCGCAATATCCAACACAACCATCGCTACTGTATATGGTAGATCTTCTTTTGCGAGCAGCTGATTCTTTTCTTCCTGTCCATATCTGAACAGATACATGATTCCAACGCCTACCCCTGCTCCAAGATATAAAAACGCCGCCATAAAAGTCGGTGATACGTCATTTAGAAGAAGCTTTGAGCATGGGATATTTATCGCATAAAACACCGCAGCCAATATCGCATATAAAATTGCCGAAATTCTTGTATTTCTCACGATTCACACACCTCTGTATTCTTAATTCACTCCTTTGCCCAAAGCCAACACCACAACTATAGTCTTTGCCTTCTCAAATAGAAATCACATCTGTCTGCGCCTTTGCCCAGCGTCCCGGTTCTTTCAAACTTGATTCCCGGAAGCCTGCCATAAATACGCTCATCATTATCGCAAAACACCTTTGTAAGCTCCGGACATCCAAGTTTTGTAAAATATCTTCTATATGGACACTCAGTTACATCCATTCTATATTCACCTTTTTTGTTTGGATAAAAGACATTTTGAAATCCACAGGAAGAACCAAATATCTTTTTAGTAAGCGGATCCCACATTTTGATAAATAGTCCTTTCATTCCGGGTATTTTCATGAATTTAATCAGCTTGACTTCTAAATCTGCACATGTGCTGATTGCACCATTCTCGATAATCCTGTATGCTGCTTCCTCGCCAAGTATTGGTTTTATAGTTAAGTAGATTGCTGACGAAGGAAAAATCCTGCTGTCAGTGTGCATATGCACTCCCTTGGGCAATGATTCATATTCTTTCAAGAGTTCAGAAAGCTTAACAGTAGCTTCATTCCATAGCTTATCGCTTTGTTCTTTAGTAAAAGCCTTATCCATTTCAGCCTTTATGAAGCCCTTCTTTTTCATTATCTGTTCTGCATCACTTATCATCTAACATCTCCTCCGAACCAAAATTACATCTGTTTACATTACTTCGTACAGCAATAATACACCATTGATCCATCAACATTAATATCAATATCTTTGTACATAGTCCCAAGAATATTCATAAGCTGTTCTTCTGTCTGAAAAGGCGGAGTAAACCAACCTTTCTTTGCAAGTATTGTCTTAACCAGCCAGTCTGTAATCGCAGATTTTCCTTTTATATAAAAACATGCAATGAATTTTCCTCGAGGCTTTAATACTCGATGTATCTCATTAAAGGCTTTATTTTTGTCTGGAAATGCATGAAATCCATTCATTGATAGTACAATGTCAAAAGAGCTATCATCCATAGGAAGATTTCCTACATCCCCCTGGATAAAGGTTATATTAGGAAAGCCTTCAAGTCTTTCTCTTGCCTGCTCTATCATGTCTATGCTGTAGTCAAGGCATGTTATCTTAGCTTCAGCCAGCGACTTCCATTTCTTCTCAGTAAACACTGCTGTTCCTACTGGCACATCAAGAATTGTTCCCTGAAAATCATCGGGTATGTACCCAAGAACCCTCTGCGCTATTTCCTTATCGTCAGTTCCACTCCAGAAGAATTTTATGTACATCCTGCTTAAGAAGCTTCCCTGTGTA
>JAILEJ010000314.1 GCA_024688095.1 Butyrivibrio sp. | reverse complement strand
TAAATCAAGTTTGAGAAATACTTCCTTATCATCAGCATTTGCCTTCCACCAGCTTTGTACATTTTCATCTGTAACGTTTATAGCCTCCGCTTCATTACTTGAAGCTTCAACAGGCTTTCCATAGGACAAAAGCATCCACTTAGGTTCTTTCCATGGATTCTCAGATTTCTCTCCAATTTCCTGTGGCCAGTCTCCATATCGCTGATTACAGAATAGTTCTCCGTCATCATCAAATCCTGCAGGCCACATACCTATTCTTCGTTCAAACATATGGTTTACAGATATACGCATGGTAGCTGTATGCCACCAATCACCGTTTAAATCCTCCATAGTAGAGCCGTGTCCTGCCCCGGGGCAGAACCCTCCCGGAGAATATGAATATGGATTATTCGTTGCATGTTCAAAAGGTCCTAAAGGGCCATCTCCGACATACACACCATCACCATAGGTATGAAACTCTGCTCCGGGACATGCATATTGTAAATAATATTTACCATTATGCTTTGTCATCCAGGCTCCTTCAATAAAAGGGTTGTCGCTGATAACCGCACGGATTACTGCCTTTGAATCCTCCGGTGTATGTTCAACAATAAACTCTTCATCCACTTCATCCGGGTTGACGCCAAACTGTGCAGACATGGCCTGCTTCATCATGTTCAGAACATAATTCTCTTCTTTTCTGTAATGATGGTTTATCCCTAAGCGCTCAAATCCATGAACTATTTGTTTTCCCCAGATCAATTCAACAGGATCTGACTTAGGTTGCATTGTCATCGGATCCAATTCGACTCCCCAGATAGGTGTCGCATTGGAGCATCCATAATAAAAATATACTCGGCCATCGTCATCACAGAACAGGTTCGGATCCCAAAAATCAAAACTTCCTGCTATTCTTTCATATTCATCCCCTAATGGGTCCTTGGTTCTATAAAAGTCACAAACATCCCCTCTTCTTGAAGCAGAGAAGTACACCCATTCTCCAATCTGTCTGACATCCGGTGCATAGTCATACTTGGGTAGAAGTTCCGGATACTTATGAAATGTCCAGTCTACAAGATTGTCACTGTGGTAAAAGCCACCATTCATGCTGGGAAAAAGGTAATATCTGCCCTTAAATTCAATCATGCTGGGATCAGCCGCTTCTCTGTTAAGGGAACACTTTTCACCCTTTTGAATAAACTGATATGTATATGGAATATTTAACGGATTGCAAAAAAACTTACTCATAGTACTTTCCCCTTTCCATTTAGCCAGCGATCTTTCCCCGCAATAAAGCGGCTATCCGAAATAATAAAGTCACCTTCGAGTCTTATATCTTCTGAGGATGAACCGATCTGCACATGTACCTGACCTTTTTCTATCTTCCACTTCATCTGACTGTCCAAAAAAGCAAGTTGACTGGGATGCAATGTAAATACAACTTTCCTGCTCTCCTGTGGCTTCAACGCTACCCGGGCAAACCCTTGCAGTTCCTTAACCGGTCTGGTCACAGAAGCTTGAACATCCTGAAGGTACAACTGCACAACTTCAGTTCCATCACACATTCCCTCGTTTTTTATCACACAGGAAATCTCCAATTCCTGATTCGGTGAAACTTCTTTTTGATTGATATCAAAATCAGAATAATTAAAACTGGTATAACTAAGTCCATGTCCAAAACAGTATCTTGGGGTATGAGGCGCATCAACATAATCAGTAAATCCAACACTCATTCCCTGATGCCAGGCAGAACCATTTAAGTGGTTGTAATAAATAGGTAATTGTCCTGCATTTCTCGCAACCGTAAGCGGTAGCTTTCCTGTCGGATTATACTTTCCGGTCAGAACATTGGTAACAGCTTTTGCCGCAAATGTCGCCGGTGTCCATGCTTCGATAATTGCGTTGAGATACTTGTCAGCTACGTCACTTGAGATTGGCCTTCCATCAAAATGAACACCTATCAGTGGCTTCCCTAATTTGGAAGCCTCCAGAATAAACGCATCCTGGCAAGCCGGTAAATTGATATTCGTCGCGTCAACTCCCTCACCCATTGTAGCTATTGAACCAGAACCGTTTTTTCCACCAAGTGTAAGAATTGCCACATCCGCATTTTCAATAAGCTTAAGTGCCTCTGAAAATCCGCTGTCGTCGTTACCCGCTTTCTGGTATCCCCATGCATAACAAATTTTCGTTTCAGGAAGAAGTGTCTTCATCTCCTCTACCAGATTCTTACAATCCGGTTCCAATGTCCTCAGGATACTATCAAAAGTATCTGTTTCATCAACCTGGACATTTGTACTGGGCACTCTGTCCATGTCTAGAGATGTGCTGTCTCCGCCAACTCCAACCCCTGCCATTGAATTGCCCGCCGCAAATTGTGATTCCACCATGGAAAGATGTGTATAACCGCCAAAGTAATATCTGGCATTAGCTCCATGTGGTCCAATGATTGCTATTGTTTTTTCCTTTCCTGTCAAAGGAAGGATTCCATCATTCTTTAATAAAGTAAGAGATTCCTGCGCAGCTCTCATGGAAATCTCATCATCTTCAGCATGATGAACTGTATTTTCAAGTTCATCTCCCATAAGCGAGAATGGATTTTCGAAAAGCCCCATTCTGAACTTTGCCACCAATATTCTGAGCACTGCCTGATCAAGAACTGCAATATCCGCCTCTCCGGATTCAAATTTGGCTTTTAGATCAGCACCATAACAAATTGTAATTGGAAGCTCTGTATCCATACCTGCTTCCATGCACATAAAACCGGCTTCAGCCATGCTCTCACCAACATGCTGGACGCCAAATACCATTCCTGTAGCCCCATAATCAGAAACCACCACACCATCAAAGCCCATTTCATCGCGAAGAAGCTTTGTAAGATACTGCTTTGAAGCATGCACCGGTAGTCCCGCCACATTGCAATAGCACGGCATGATCCCTCTTAAATGTGAATTTTTAATCGCTGCCTGAAATGGCTTTGCATATACCTCTTGTATCTGACGTTCACCGGAATCAACAGCTGCACTGTGAATTCCTCCCTGGGAACTGTGAAACCCCAAAAAGTGCTTTGCAACAGCCTCAGGATGCCTTCCTGCTGTTTCCGTATTCTGAATTCCCCTGGTAAAAGCAGCCCCCATTATGCCAGCAAGGGTAGGATCTTCACCATAAGGCTCTGACTGTCTTCCCATTCGTGGATCTCTTGCGACATCTAAGACCGGAGCAAGTACCTGTGTAATACCATATGCTGCCTCTTGCCTTGAGACAACTTCCCCGATCAGTTCTTCAAGATCCGGATCAAATGTAGCACCACGATTTACTCCTGAAGGAAATGCCGTCGAATCCTGAACATAAGCTCCACAAATACCCTCCATATGAAAAATTGCCGGTATATGATGTTTACTCTTTTCCATGATCATAGTCTGAAGTTGCCTCTGCCATGTAGCAGCTTCCTCCATGCTTTTGCATTTTGTGAAACCGAGGGTACTGACCTGTCCCATCCCACTTTGAACAGCTTCCTCAAGAGTATCAGCCGGTCCGGCAAATACACAGACTACTTGGGCCATTTTCTCTTCCAGACTAAGTTTACTTAATAAATCCTCTGCACGTACAGATGCAGTGAGTTCTTTATTTAGATATTTATCCATAGTTTATTCACCTTTCCAACCAAGTTAATGGGTAGAGTTACTCATAGTCCTCAATTTTCCACGAGTCAATCCACTCTATTTTAGGTCCATCATCAGTAAACCTTATTGGCAGCCAGACATAATCAGCGATAGATGTATCATCCTTAATATTCATGCTTTCACCCATGGTTTTAAACAAATCTGCCATTTCTTCCCTGCTATCAGGCGAGAACATCTTTTCAAATACAATTGCATAGTCTTCATATTTTGTGTCCATAGAATCAGGTTTCCAACGATCTGCGCACGCTATATATAAGTCTCTTTTGCCCTCTACTTTAAAAACAGACGAAATCTGTGAATGAAAAGATGTATTACTGACATCACCCACATGAGGATTGCCTAAAACTGTATATGGTCCATGCCATGTATCTGCCACTGCTACTTCTGAAGGATTTGGTAAATATCCGGTTGTTCCCGATGTAAGCAGATAGTGTTTCCCTTTTCGCATAAAATGTGCTGTGGCTTCCCTGACATATGGCGGTCCCGAGTGTGTAAAGTGTGTGCTGTAATAACCAGTTACATCTGTATAATCATCTGTCAGATCAGCACATATAGTTTCGCTATGAACTCTTTCAAAATAATAGTAGGCCTTTCCATCATCAGCTACTGCAAGATCAAAGTCACCTGCGCTCATGCCAAGTGGCCTGATATTTTCCTTGACCAATGTGTACGGTCCCAATATTGAATCCGCAGTTAAGACAGTTTCCGATTGAGTCTGATCCTTATTCATTATTTTCAGCCAGCAAACGTACTTCTTAGTTCGCCTGTTATAAATAATGTGTGGTCTGTCCATACATGCTGAAGGGTGGAGCGATGATTCCGGCTTATCCGGCTCTGGGGGGATAATTATCCCCTCATCCTTCCAGTTGTATAGGTCTGTAGATGAATAGCAGCGGACTCCCCAATGCCAGATGTCGTTATCAGGCTTGGTAAACTCTTTATTTTCTCCATACCAATAGTACGTTCCGTCAATATAAATCACTGAACCACCATGAGCCTGAATTCTCTTTCCATCCGTATCAAGCCATACTTTTCCCGGATAAAAAGCCTCATACCTTTCCATGTTATGCCTCCAATACATTATTGCGCTCTTTTTTATAGATAAGAGCCATAACAAGCACGATTGCTCCTAAAATAGTCGGAAGCACTACAAACATGAACCGGATCATTGACAATGCCGACTCCGGTTGAACAGTTACACTTGTATCACTAATATAGCCGGCCATACCCATCAATAACCCTGTGAGAGCAGACCCTACAGCTGAACCGACCTTAAGTGAAAATCCTGACAAAGAGCCAGTAACTCCATCAATATTGATTCCGCTTCTCTTCTGGCCGTATTCCATGCACTCCAGCAGATAAATATTACCAAGCGATGCAACCGGAAGCATTCCGACCATTGTGAACAGCTGCGCAATTACCAGGAAAAGCATATTATAAGGTAAAATCATTCGAACCACACAGCCGATAAGATTAAGGATCATTCCTGCAATAAGTAAATTAGATGTACCAAGCTTCTTAGTAATAGCCGGAATAAACATCAGCGCGATCGGAATTACCATGCTGGCAAGGCCAAGAACAGAAGCCAGGCCAAGGTCTCCCATAACCCATTTGAAATAATAATTGAAGCCGCAGGCAACCTGAACAATCTGGTATGCGATATTCATAATGCAGAAAAACATAATAAGTTTATTCTTTGAGATAGCGCGAAGAACATCTTTAAATGGAACCTTCGGAGAAGTCTTCTCTGCTTCCTGCTGTTCACTGGCAACTTCTTTAACTGTAAACATACGAATGGAACCCATAATGATAAGTGGTACGGCAAAAATAAGAGACATCTTTGTCCAGCCGGGCTTGGTTGTTCCAAGAGTCGCCAGCATCTGAGGTAATACAATTCCTACTATGATAGAGAAGAACATCACTATTGCACCAGTAAATGATGTAAGGGACACTCTGTTCTTTTCACTTCTGACAGCTCTCTTGAGGTACACACCATCTCCACATGAAGCAAATGTACTGCAAACAGAATTTGTAAGTGTATAGAGAATAAATACGTATACGCATTTTCCTGTCAGGCTAAACTCCGGTGCCGAGAAAAGAAATACTGTGCTGACCCAGGTCAGAGCCATAAATATATCAAATGGCCTTGCTTTTCCCCATCTGGTATTTGTTCTGTCAATTATATATCCGGCTACAATATCTGAAATGCCATCAAATATTTTTGATGCCAGAAGAAGTATGCCTACTATGTTCGCCGGAATAGCAAGCATATCTGTGCAGTAAAAAGTAATCTGTGCCATCAGAAGGAAGTTAAGGCTATAGGCCAGAGTTCTTCCTGACCACGCCCATTTCATCCAGCGTGGTAATACTTCATTTACAGCAGTTGTTGTAGGTAAAGCCCAGTTTGGTTTTTCTTTAGTTTTCATTCTGATATCCTCCTTTGGTATCAATAAGCATACTCATAATTTCCACTACCAATTTCACATCTGTTACCATTCGGCAATATTACTGTTGCTGTCGCGTTGCAAGGAATCGAAACCTTGATATCCACTTTTTCTCCATTCCTTCTCCACTTGCAACTAATCAGCCCTTGTTCAGTCATGTATTCTCTATGTGACCAATCTATTCTTCCATCTGGTTTTGGCTCTATAACCCAATGTCTGGATTTCGAATCTACAGATCTTATTCCCCCAAGAGTCTTAAATATCCAGCTTGCTACACAACCAAAGGAATAATGGTTCATGCTTACATGTTGTGGGATATTCTCATCGCTTATTGCATTCCAGGTTTCCCAAATGGTTGTCGCGCCATGCTCTACTTCATATAGCCATGAGGGTGATTTCGTCTGGAATACAAGCGAAAAAGCCAAGTCATCACGCCCAATTTTCTCTAATGTTTCCAGCAAATATGGAGTAGCCAAAAATCCTGTATCTAAACAGTTATTATTCTGCTCTATCATCTCAGCAAGACGGTCTTCATATTTTTTTCTAAACTTTTCAGGCACCAGATCAAAGTAGAGGAAAAGTACATAAGCCCCCATATATTCTGCCGGAACTTCTCCATTTGGGCCGATAAGGCAGCTTTGTATTGCTTCCTTCATTTTTTCAGCAAGGCTGCTATAATGTTCATAGTCTTCTGATTTGCCAAGCTCTCTGGCAATCTTTGCAAATGTAGAAACCGAATAATATCCATAAATTGGAGCTGTGTATTGAGCCGTCATAGCCATGGCCATACCTACAGCATTTTCATCTGTAAAACCGGCTTCGGATGTACTTGGTATCAACCATTCCCCATAGTGAAAACCGCTGTTCCACAAATACATTTCCTTCTCTTTAGGCAAATCTTCTCTAACTCTCTTTTTTGCTTGATTTACAACATAATCACACCATTTTTTCATTGTCTGATAATGTTCTTGCAAGATATGGCGGTTCCCAGTAACTTTGTACATGGTCCACGGAACTTTTGTCACCACATCACCCCACCCTGCTGATGTTGCAAGAGCGTTCATCTGTGTCATCTGCCCCATCATGGCTGCCATTTTTCTATATGTATCATTAAATGGAACTACCATGGGTACCATGCCATCATCTTGCTGATCTGCAGCCACACTCTTCATCCACCTTGAAAAAAGAGGGGTAACATCCTCATTTAATAGCGCAGTTTCAATATAAATAGCAGCATCTCCAGTCCAGCCTGCCTTTTCCCGTTGTGGACAATCTGTTGGAATTGAGATCATATTCGAATATTGTGACCACCTGATGTTTGTATAGAGTCTGTTAAGTCTTTCATCAGAGCATTCGAAGCTTCCAAGGTTCTCTTTTTTCGTAGACAAGGCAACTGCTGTAAAATCGTCTTTATTGATCATTTCAACAGGCACTTCTTTACCTTTTTCATCGCAGATTTTTACACAAACATATCGAAAGCCAAAATACGTAAATAGTGGCTCATATACTCTCTCTTCTCCGGATGAAATATATTCAACTCTTTGATCTGCTCCGGCACCAACTCCATTAGTAGAAACGATCGTATTAAAGAAATTGCCATTTTCATCTAAAGTTTCAAAGTGGACCAGAGAAATTTTATAGTTCTTTGGTAAACTGCACTTAAAGCGGATGCGACCTGCCATATTCTGTCCAAAATCAATTACTTTTTCACCATTTGGTGTGACCAGCAAATCCAAAGCTTCGAACTCTTTTACAGCTGTTATTATGTCATCAGCCTCTGCCATTAGGTTATCTGTTGGACAGTCAGTAACTACTGCGCTGCTCCAGTTCCTGTCGTCGTAGGCATATGTATTCCAGCCGTAACACTCTTTAGTGGCATCATAGCTCTCACCGGCAAACATATCCGAGCTTATTACCGGCCCGTAGCTGACCTTTACGTTTTCATCTGAACAGATTATCTCTTTGCATCCGTCGGTGTATTCGACATGAATCTCAAATATCACACCATGATGGCCTTCTGAAGTAATAGTGTTGTCCATACTAGTCTCAGGACTGAAATACCATCCATCGCCAACATACATACCAATGACGTTCTTCCCCGGACTAACAAGGTCTGTCAATTCATATGTTTGAAATGGCTGGATTTTATCATAGGAAGCATACCCCGGAGCCAGTTCTCTATCACCGACTTTACATCCGTTGATATACAGGTTATACACGCCGTGTGCGCTTGCATATACTCTGACCTTTTCAATGGACTTTTTATCATCAACAGTAAATGTTTTTCTAAACATAGTTGCTGGAGGTTGATTGCCAAAACCGTGTTCCCGTTTTTTCAATTGAAGTGAATCTTCAACCCACCTTGCTTTCCACCCACCAGCATCATTTATTGCCGTTTCAAATGATGTTGTAGCTGTTGCAATTTCTCCATAGTTATCTTTTACCTCAACAGACCAAATATATAAGGTACACTGCTCCAGTTTTTTCCCTTCATAAAGGATAAAAGAGTTATTGGATGACTTAATCCAACCGGTGTTCCACAAGCATTCTCCTGCCAGGTTCATCACCCTGATTGCATAGGCCTCTTGAAGAACATTATTCTTTTCACTTTCAATCACCCATGAAAAATATGGTTTGTCGGCAATCCCTACCGGATTCTCCATATGAGATGTACGCAAATGGTTTATCTTCATTTTTTTGCTCTCCATTTCTTTTTCTGTGTTCCTTATATTACTGAGTATATTTGAATTTTGTTTGCAACTATATAGATTTATTTGCTATATATAAGCACTATATTGCTCGTTGACATATTAGTTTAATCAAAAAAGGTTTGTCGCTTAATGAATATCATTAAGTGACAAACCTCTTAAAGATCAGAACTCAGCTATAGCAGGCCTTGCAGGAATTCCGGCACTATTATACAAGTTAACAATATACCACCCGCCTTCCCCAAAAATGACTTTTCCTACTCCATCTGCTTCTCTTATGCCATAAAGAATAACCTTATTCCCATACGCTTCTGCACGTAATTTGTTTGTATCTATCTCCTCTTCCCCAAACCGTATCTTGGCTCCGGAAAGTACATTATTTTCAGACTCTATATACAACCCCTCACCGGCATTATCGAACTCCAAAATCAATCTATCATTTTTATATTCTGCTGATATCAAAGTAGGAGCCTCACATAGAACATCTTGCCCATATACTTTATTTTTCGCTTGAAGAGCCAGTCTGTGTCCCACCGGTTTCTTTTTTTTCGGATGAATATCCCATTCCATACCAACATCAGAAATCCTCCTCATTTTATATATCTTCATTATTTTGCTCAAATAAAATCATCTCTTTTGTATTCTACATTTACCGAGTATACTATAAATGTCAATATTTCCACATAGATATATTTGCTTAAAATAAGCACATAATTACCTAAAATCATATTTAAAGGAGTAATCAATGTTTGAGGGTATCTCATTAAGTAAAATCCAATATTCTGATAATCGAACCGTCAGTAGTCTTGAAAATGTAAAAGTTGGAGAAATATTACTATCAGATAGTTCCGCTGTGGAAGAGGGCATGATTTACCTTAAAGACTGCTCATATCGTCTGGATGGCATAAGCAGGTTATGTCCTCAGTTTCCAATCTCTGATTACGCAAGAAATAACCTGTTTTTTCTTCAATCATTTTCTTTTTGGGAATCCGGTATGTCTTATTACACAAAAAGGAAAAATCTTGATTCTTACTTGATTGTCGTTACATATTCCGGACATGGAAAAATAGATTATCTGGGTCAGACTTTCTCTTTAGAGGAAGGCGATATATTTATTATCGACTGTAAAGAGCCTCACTTTTATTGTTCTGACGGAGATTCTTGGTATCATAGCGATCTGCATATTAGCGGAAATATCATCCATGACATCTACAAGGAATTTTTGCCAAAGCATGGTTTTTGCTTTCATCTCAATTCCTGGTCAGAATATCAGTCGCATCTTGAAGGGCTATTAAAGGCATATATATCTGCGGGTCCCTACCGGGAGTTACAGATTTCTTCTAAGATCAACTCATTACTGATCTATTTGCTTACTCAAACCCCTACTTATTCTATGATTCACGAGGCAATGCCTGATCAGCTTAAATACCTTATACATTATATTAATAACAACTATGCCAATAACCTTTCGCTGGAATATCTTTCAGATTTCTCCGGATTTAGCAAGTACCACTTATGTCGCATATTCAAGAAATATACCGGCTACACAATCAATAATTACATAACCCGTTTACGCATAGAACGTGCAAAAGATCTACTAAAAACTACATCTCTTCCCGCCAATAAAATATGTATTATGCTCGGAATTGAAGATACCAATTATTTT
>JAILEJ010000256.1 GCA_024688095.1 Butyrivibrio sp. | reverse complement strand
ACAGAATCTAAACTGCATATTAGGATCATCTATTTCAGTTTTTCCACATACTGCACATTTATGTTTGGCAACCCCTGGAGGTGTCATCTTTACAGCTCTTTTAAATTCGGTTCTTCGCTTTACTTCCTTTGGTCTAAAATGGAAATGTCTTCCATTAAAAAACCAGAAAATAAAGAAATTAAGAAGTGAAGCTGCAATTGCAATAAATTGCCAGAAAGCTCCTCCAAAAAGTGCTGAGAGGCCTTCTATACCAAGCCATATTCCATAAATTATTCCCAGATATTTTACCTTTAAAGGAATTACAAACATAAATAAAACAACGTTATCAGGAAAAGTTGCAGCAAATGCAAGTAATATTGACATATTAATATAGTAAGTACTAAAGCTTGAAGATATAACTGCATAGATATAAGATGCATTATCAGCTGAAAGAATTCCTGGAAGGACAAACAGGCTTACCACAAAAGTTATCATAGCACCTATAACCATAAGCAGCATACCATTAAATATATACGCATTATATCTGCCCTTGCCCCAGACTCTTTCCATTGTACTTCCTATAGAATAATAGAAATAAAGCATTATTAATACAAAAAAGATATTGCTCTCACTAGGTGGTACAAGTATCCATGTAACAATTCTCCAAACCTGACCATGTAAAATCTCGTATGGATTTAATGTTAGATAATTCAAAATACCAGAACCTACTGGAGCAAAACTAAATATATATCCAATTGCATAGCATAAGATTAATTTCAAAGTAAGATTTTCCAATCCATATTTATCAAAAAATGCTTCAATTTTTCTCATTATTTCATCTCCGTTTCTTAACTACTCAAACTCCAAATATTTTAACATCCTAAAAATCTTATGTAAATAAACGCCTCTGGATTTTAACATAAAATTAACATTGATAGTATTTTTGAACAATATTATTATTTTTTTTACCCCATTTTACGTTTTTTGTCACATTGCAAATTAGATACTAGTGATTTATAATATGTTGAAATGCGCATAAAACACATTGTGCAAAATTTTTTCATTCAGAGTTCCTTATATATAGGCTCTAACCCTTTATATTAAAGGATTCTTATATATAGTTAATTACTGCTCTGAATGTGTTTTTGGTATTTAGAAAGGGTTTTAGAAATGATTTCTAAAGATTACACACTTGGAATCGACATTGGTTCAACAACAGTTAAAATTGCTCTGCTTGATAAGAGCCGCAAAATTATTTTTTCAGATTACAGAAGACATTTTGCAAACATCAGGGAAACGCTCTCTGATCTGCTTGTTGACGCTCAAAAGGTATCCGGAAGCAATGTAACAATTCATCCGGTAATCACTGGATCAGGCGGACTTAGTCTTGCCAAGCATCTTGGTGTACCTTTTGTTCAGGAAGTAATCGCAGTATCTACATCATTACAGGAGCTCGCTCCTAAAACAGATGTTGCTATTGAACTCGGCGGAGAAGATGCCAAGATTATATACTTTGAAGATGGTAATGTTGAACAGCGTATGAATGGTATCTGTGCCGGTGGTACAGGTTCTTTTATAGACCAGATGGCTTCTCTTCTTCAGACAGATGCTTCAGGACTTAATGAGTATGCAAAGAATTACCATTCACTTTATACAATTGCTGCAAGATGCGGTGTTTTTGCAAAGACTGATATTCAGCCTCTTATTAATGACGGAGCAACAAAGGAAGATCTTTCTGCTTCTATTTTCCAGGCTGTAGTAAATCAGACTATCAGTGGTCTTGCATGTGGTAAGCCAATCAGAGGCCATGTAGCATTTCTTGGTGGTCCACTTCACTTCTTATCAGAGCTCAAAAAGGCTTTTATAAGAACTTTAAAGCTTGATGATGAGCACATAATAGATACAGATAATTCTCATTTATTTGCAGCAATAGGTTCTGCTCTTAATGCTGATGAGAACACTCACTATCTTATGAAAGAAATGGTTGAAAAACTTTCTCATAAGATTCAGATGGAAATTGAAGTAGAAAGACTTGAGCCTCTTTTCTCAGATGATGCTGATTATGATAAATTCCAGGAAAGACATAGCAAAGCAAAGGTAAAAACCTCTTCTCTTTCAACATATAAGGGAAATGTATTCCTTGGAATTGACGCAGGTTCAACAACAACAAAATGTGCACTTGTTGGTGAAGACGGATCTCTTCTGTATTCATTCTATTCAAGTAATAATGGTAGTCCTTTAAACACAGCAATTGAATCTATCAAAGAAATTTATAACCTTCTACCAGAAGGTGTTAAAATTGCGCGTTCATGTTCTACAGGATATGGTGAATCTCTTATGAAATCAGCTTTTATGCTTGATGATGGCGAAGTTGAAACTATCGCCCACTATAATGCTGCTGCTTTCTTTGATCCACAGGTTGACTGTATTCTAGACATAGGCGGCCAGGATATGAAATGCATAAGAATCAAAAATAATGCCGTTGATTCTGTACAGCTAAACGAAGCATGTTCTTCAGGATGTGGATCCTTTATCGAAACATTTGCAAAATCACTTAACTTTAGTGTTCAGGATTTTGCTAAAGAAGCTTTATTTGCAAAACAGCCAATTGATCTTGGAACAAGATGTACAGTATTTATGAATTCCAAAGTTAAACAGGCGCAAAAAGAAGGTGCTGAAGTTGCAGATATTTCTGCAGGTCTTGCATATTCTGTTATTAAGAACGCACTATTCAAAGTAATCAAAGTATCCGACGCTTCAGAGCTTGGTTCAAATATTGTTGTTCAGGGTGGAACCTTCTATAACGATGCCGTCCTTAGAAGCTTTGAAAAAATTGCAGGTGCTGAAGTAATTCGTCCTGATATAGCCGGTATTATGGGTGCTTTTGGTGCTGCTCTTATTGCCAGAGATCGTTTTAATGAAAATACAGAATATCAGACAACAATGCTTTCAATAAACCAGATTTTAAATCTTGAATATACTACAAGTATGGCAACCTGCCAGGGATGTACAAATCATTGTCGGCTTACTGTTAATAAATTTACAGGTGGCCGTCAACACATTTCCGGTAACAGATGTGAACGTGGTATTGGCAAAGTAAAAAATGAAGCTGGTGTTCCTAATTTATTTGATTATAAATACAAGAGATTATTTGGATATAAACCATTAAATGATGCAGAAGCAAAACGTGGAACTGTTGGAATTCCAAGAGTTCTGAATTTCTATGAGAATTATCCTTTCTGGTTTACATTCTTTACTCAGCTTGGTTATAAGGTAGTACTCTCACCTCGTTCATCACATCAGATATATGAACTTGGTATAGAATCTATTCCGAGTGAATCAGAATGTTATCCTGCAAAAATATCTCATGGTCACGTTGCATGGCTTATTAAGCAGAATGTTGATTTTATATTCTACCCTGCTCTTTTCTATGAAAGAGATGAAGTAGAGGGATCGACAAACCACTATAACTGTCCTATAGTAACTTCTTATTCAGAAAACATCAAAAATAACGTTGAAGAAATCACTAATGGTCAGGTTAAGCTTCGTAATCCATTTATGGCATTTACAAATATAAAAACAGTTACTGATGCACTTGTTAAAGAATTTAATGAAATTCCTGCAAAAGAAATCATCAGTGCAGCTCAGAAGGCATGGCTTGAAATGGCTGCTGTAAGAGCTGATATTTCTGCAAAGGGTGAAGAAACACTTAAATGGATGGAAGAAAATCATAAGCATGGAATAATCCTTGCAGGAAGACCTTATCACGTTGATCCTGAAATCAATCATGGTATTCCTGACATGATATGTTCTTATGGTGTAGCAGTACTTACAGAAGACAGCGTATCTCATCTTGGTGCTCCTGAGAGACCTTTGATTGTTTCTGACCAGTGGATGTATCACTCAAGGCTTTATGCAGCTGCAAGTTATGCAAGAACAAGAGATGATCTTGATCTTATTCAGCTTAACTCCTTTGGTTGTGGCCTTGATGCTGTTACTACAGATCAGGTTAATGATATTCTTTCCGGTTCAGATAAAATTTATACATGTCTTAAAATTGATGAAGTTAACAACCTTGGTGCAGCCAGAATTCGTGTAAGATCACTACTTGCTGCAATAAGAGTTCGTAAAGCCAAAAAGCAGGAAAGAACCATTAGAAGCAGTGCTAACGAAAGAGTTCTGTTTACTGAAGAAATGCGTAAGGATTATACAATTCTGTGCCCACAGATGTCTCCTATTCATTTTGACATCTTGGAATCAGCACTTCAGGCCTGTGGATACAATCTTGTTGTTATGCAAAACGATAACAAGAATGCAATCAATATGGGACTTAAATATGTAAATAATGATGCTTGCTATCCTTCACTTTGGGTTGTTGGTCAGATTATGGATGAATTAAAGTCAGGAAAATATGACCTTAATAAAACAGCTGTACTAATGTCTCAGACTGGTGGCGGATGCCGTGCAACAAACTATGTCGGCTTTATAAGACGAGCTCTTAAAAAAGCAGGTATGGAACAGATTCCAGTTGTTTCTATAAACCTTAGCAAACTTGAGCATAATCCTGGCTTCCATATAAATGCTGAAATGCTTGTTAGAGCTGCCTATGCTGCTGTTTTTGGTGATATATTCATGCGCTGCGTATATCGTATGAGACCTTATGAAAAGGTAAAAGGTTCTGTTGAAAAAGTACACCAGAAATGGCTTGTAAAAACAAAAGAATTTGTTTCTGCAAAGCATATGAATTTCTTTAAGTTCCAACATATGTGCAGACAGATAATTGAAGATTTTGATAAGATAGAAATCACAAATGAAATTAAGCCAAGAGTTGGTGTAGTTGGTGAGATTCTTGTTAAATTTGCTCCGGCAGCAAATAACCATCTCGTAGACCTTCTCGAAAGCGAAGGCGCTGAAGCAGTTGTTCCAGATCTTATGGATTTCATGCTCTACTGCTTCTACAACCAGATTTATAAAGCTGAAGAACTTGGTACAAGTAAAAAGACTGCAGCTGCCTGCAGAGTAGGAATATGGGCAATCGAAAAGCTCCGTGGAGGTGCTGTTAAAGCATTTGAGCAAAGTGTTCATTTTGAGCCACCAACAAGTATTTACAAACTTGTAGACTATGCTAAAAATATTGTTTCAATTGGTAACCAGACTGGAGAAGGATGGTTCCTGACAGGAGAAATGATAGAACTTATTAATAGTGGTGCTTCTAATATTGTTTGCACACAGCCATTTGGTTGTCTTCCAAACCATGTAGTAGGAAAAGGTGTTATTAAAAAGATTCGTCATCTCTATCCAGGTTCAAACATCGTTGCTATCGATTATGACCCTGGTGCTAGTGAAGTAAACCAGCTAAACCGTATTAAGCTGATGCTTTCAACAGCCCACAAAAAAGCTCATGAAAAGATACATCAGCCAGATTTCAATCAACCTAAAAAAGAATCAGAGAATAAAGCACTTGCCAAAAATGCCTAACTCTGATCTGATTTATACCTTTTAAATACCTATTTAATTCCAAAGAGGTAAGATGAACTTTTCTACGCTGGAAAGTGAATTTGAAAAGTTCACCTAAGCTATTTAAAACTTATAAATAAAACATTTTTCATAATTTAATAAATATATATTTAGTACACTAAATGTTATCAAAAATTTAAATAACATTTTTTTAACAATCATTATCAGGCGTTATGAAAAATTAAAGTCATAATAAAAACTCTGTCAAGTGCATGCCTCATCGCAGTGCTATGCACTCTTGACAGAGTTTTTGCTTTGACTAATCAGTAATGGGGCGCCTGATAAATAAAGTATGCTAACACCATATATCTATTTTATGTTCTTATAGGTTTGAACCTTTAAAGTCATAATTCATGCTTTATTTCCATTCCTTTACAAATTTTCCTGATATCAGGAATTAACTTCACTCTAACAACCAAATTCCAATTTTCTATTTCTGTTCATGAAGAATTAAATACCTGCTATGCTTTTATTCCTTTACAAATTTTCCTGATGCCAGGAATTAACTTCACTCTAACAATTAAATTCCCTTTTTCTGTTTCTGCTCATGATGAATTAAAAACATGCTATGCTTTAATTCCAATTCCATTTTTCTTAATATCAAGAATTTGCTTTGCACGAACTACTCTAATTATCTGCTTTTGATCTTGAAAAATTAAATATCTTCTTTAAAAAAATAAAACTTTAATGATAATATCTATTCCAAACAAAGGCATCATATTTTATTTATCAATGGGTAATTATACTGATCTTAGATAGCAATTTATTATCAATGACAGGTAAACACTTCCTATGCTTTAGAAGAGACTTTTTAAACATGAATTTCATTTCAAATAGTCAGGTGAACTCTTCAATGATTTAGAAGAGACTATTAAAAGCCTATTTCGGAGAAGAACCCTTATTTGGATGCTCGTACTTAATAAAAAGAACCTGATTACAGATTGCTTTTTTCTGTAATCAGGTTCTTTGAATTTAGTACGACTACATCCAAATCGGAGCGCGAGCGTGTTCTGAACGAAATAGGCTTTTATATAGTCGCTCCAAAGCTTGAAAATGTTCACCGTACTTTTTTGATTAAAGTGTTATTTTGCTTTGCTGTTTAGTTTTTCGATGGCGTCATTGATTCTATCTTTTGCATATTCATTAGATCTTTGAGCCATATGTATCTTAATCTTCTTATTATGAATCTCATATCTCTTGATATAATATTCAAGAGTATTTTCATCTTCTACCTTAAGAAAACGTTCTGCAATT
>JAILEJ010000238.1 GCA_024688095.1 Butyrivibrio sp. | reverse complement strand
TGGAATAAGTATTGAATGGAACACTGTAAGCGATTCACTTTCTGAACAGGTAAATATTCAGATTGCAGGTGGAGAACTTCCGGATGCATATATGGGTGTTGGTTTTTCAAACTATGACCTTTCAAATTATGGTGATGATGGCACATTTATCGATCTTACACCATATATTACAGAAGATGTAATGCCTAACCTTACAAAGATTCTTGAAGAGAATCCTGAGATAAGAGCAGCAATCACAATGGATGGCGGAGCAATTTATGGACTTCCATCAGGTGAGCAGATGGGTACTGCAGGTATTGGTAAGGAAGAAGATTATTCAATCTTCACAATTCCTCAGTTCTCAATGATCAACAAGAAGTGGCTTGATGAACTTGGAATGGAGGTTCCGACAACACTTGATGAGCTTCATGATGTATTAAAGGCATTCAAGGATAATGATATGGCTGCAAAGGTATATGGAGCAGAACCCGGATCAACAATACCCATGTCAACAGGATTCGACGAATGGTGTTGGGGCCAGAATATATTCTATGCCGGATTCGGATTTACAAACTGGATTAACGATGTCTGCAATGACCTTACTCTTGGATCTGATGGAAAGGTTAACTTTGTTTGTGACGATGATAATTATCGTGATTGTCTTACTTATTTTTCTGACTGGTATCAGGAAGGGCTGATGGATCCTGAAATGTTCTCACAGGATACAACACAGCTTATGGCAAAGTGCCAGCAGGGATATGTAGGTGTGTCAACATGGTGGTACATTGAAGAACTTATGGGTGACTATTCAGAAGATTATGTTTTCCTTCCAGTACTTGATGGTCCTGATGGAACAAATAATGTAACAGTAAGAACAGGTGGAGCAATTGGTTCAGGAAACCTTTCTATCACATCAGCATGTGAATCACCTGTTAATCTTCTTAAGTTCTTTGATAAGTGGTATGACGGTGAAACAGTAATGCAGCTTCAGTATGGTCCAATTGATGTTTACTTTACAGGACAGGATGAGAATGGAGTATGGAATTCAATTACTGATGAAGAGTCCAAGGAAAAATACGGAAAGAGTGCTGGAGAATTAAAGAGCTACTACGAAGTTGCCGGCCCTAAGCTTATTCTTTCACATTATTATTCAGATACTTTCAACATGGAAGACAGAGCAATTGAGAGACTTACAGATCTTTATGATTATTGGATGCCTCAGGTAAAAGATACAACAACATATCCAATCGACTGTGTATTTACAAATGAAGAACTTGAAACAATTGATATGTACAAGACTGACTTTGAAAATACAGTAGCTGAGCAGGAAGGTCTCTGGCTCAAAGAAGGCGGCCCAACAGACGAAGAGTGGGAAGCATATAAGGAAAAGCTTAACAGCACATGCGGTATGGAAGAACTTCTTAATATCTATCAGGCAGCATATGACAGATATTCATCAGTTCAGTAAGATGGTTGGAATATTAGTAATGGTAATTACAGCATGATATATCAGGAATGATAATTCCGACATGACATTTAGAATATTTATTCAAGAAAATAATTATTCTTATTAAGATAACAGTAAAATTTAGGAGTAATAAATAGTATGAGTAGTGAGTTATTGCAGAAGGCAAGAGAATACGAGAAAAAGGAATCACAACAGGTTCCTGAGGCGCAAAGACCGGCGTATCATGTGACAGCTCCTGTTGGATGGATAAATGATCCCAATGGATTTTCCAGATATCGCAACTGGTATCACCTTTTTTACCAGTATCATCCTTATTCTACACATTGGGGACCAATGCATTGGGGCCATGTTCGAACCAGAGATTTTATAAAATGGGAACAGCTGCCTGCTGCAATAGCTCCAGACGAAGAGTATGACAAAGATGGATGCTTTTCAGGAAGTGCGCTTGCGCTTCCTGATGGCAGACAGCTTCTTATGTATACAAGCGTTGTCAGAAAAGAAGACAGCGATGGAATAGTAAGAGATTATCAGCAGCAGTCGGTAGCATTTGGTGATGGAACTGATTATGAAAAGGTAGAAAAAAATCCGGTTATAAGTACCGGGATGATTCCTCAGAAAAATGATAAACATGATTTCCGTGATCCAAAGGTGTTCATTGAAGGAGATACAGTTTTTTCACTTGTGGGCAACAGATCTGAGGATGGGAGCGGGGAGCTGCTTCTGTTTGAAAGCAAGGACTGCATAGACTGGAAATTAAAAACTGTTGTGGACAGATGTAATAATGAATATGGAAGAATGTGGGAGTGTCCTGATTATTTTGAGCTTGAGGGGAAACAGATTCTTATTGTAAGTCCACAGGAAATGAAAGCCGATGGAGGAGAATTCCATCCAGGAAATGGCACAGTATTATTTGTAGGAGAAAGAAATTCAGATTATAGCTTTAAAAGAGAAAGCGTACAGACTGTTGATTTTGGAACAGATTTTTATGCGCCGCAAACCCTGGAAAGTGAAGATGGAAGACGAATCATGATTGCATGGATGCAGAACTGGGATACCTGTAATTATGCAAATCATACGCGTAAAATTTATGGTCAAATGACTCTTCCAAGAGAGCTCTTTATAAAAAATGGCAGAGTATGTCAAAGACCTGTTCGTGAAATTGAAAATTATTATGGAAATATATACAACTACAAAGATGCAGTAATAGAAAATGAAACAAAGCTTGATGGAATAAAGGGCAGAGTCCTTGATATGACAGTAAAGCTGGATTTGACAAAGAATGAAAGCATAAGCTGCTTTAGAATAGATATTTGTAAAAATGAGAAATATACAACTTATTTTCTGCTAGATCTTAATAAAAAGACTTTAAAATTCAGCAGAGAAAAAAGCGGTGTATATCAGGATATAATCACAACTAGAGAAATTGAAATACAGCCTGAAAATGGTATGATTACATTAAGGCTGTTACTTGATAAATACAGCGCAGAGCTTTTTGTAAATGATGGTGAAAAAACACTTTCATCTGTTGTATATACAGAGTTAGAAGCAGATGAAATAACTTTTTGGGCAGATAAAAAAGCATTTGCAGATATTGAAATGAAAGAGATAAAAATATGATGCATGCGTCTGGATATGTGAAATAGAAATATGATGCATGCGTCTGGATATGTGAAATAGAAATATGATGCATGCGTCTGGGCATGTTAAAGAGAAATTTACTGCATGCGTCTGTAGATGTGAAAGAATAAAATTGTGAGGCTGTGAAATGAGTGATAAAAAGGTAGACGTTGTTGCATTAGGCGAGCTATTGATTGACTTTGTACAAAATGGGATAAGTGAGCAGGGAAATCCTCTATTTGAGGCTAATCCAGGAGGTGCTCCATGCAACGTTCTTGCAATG
>JAILEJ010000220.1 GCA_024688095.1 Butyrivibrio sp. | reverse complement strand
CATTTTAGACCAAAGGAAGTAAAGCGAAGAACCGAATTTAAAAGAGCTGTAAAGATGACACCTCCAGGGGTTGCCAAACATAAATGTGCAGTATGTGGAAAAACTGAAATAGATGATCCTAATATGCAGTTTAGATTCTGTTCAAAATGTAATGGTAACTATGAATACTGCTCAGAACATCTCTTTACACATGTGCATGTAAAATGATATTGAAAATTGATTTTTCTGATAAAATCAATTCTCTTTTAGATAATTATAATGATAATAATTGAAAAATATTTTAGACAGGTGAATTAGTATAAATGGGAAATTTAGATAATAAGGAAAAAGAATTTGCACTTGCACTTGAAAAGCTTACAAAAGTTGCAAGAGAAGGTGGAAATGTAGTATCAGAAGATCAGATAAGAGAAGCATTTTCTGAATTTGAGCTTAGCGATACACAGTTTGATCAGATAGTTGATTATTTAAAGAAAAAAAATGTTGGTATTGGAGAGCCAGTAGATCCGGATGAATATCTTACAGATGAAGAAAAGGATTATTTAAACGATTATATAGAGTCAATTCAGAATATTGGTGATGTTACAGATAATGAAAAAGAAGGTATAACAATTGCAGCCATGTCTGGAGATATTAATGCAAGAAAACAGCTTGTTGAGGTTTACCTTAAACTCGTCCCAGATATTGCTAAAATGTATGCTGAGCAGGGTGTTTATCTTGAAGATCTTATTGGCGAAGGAAATGAGGCACTTCTTAAAGCTGTTAATATGCTTGATATTATTGAAGAGCCATCAGAAGCAGATGAGTTTGTTGGAAAACTTATTATGGATGCCATGGAAGAAGCTGTATCAGACAGTCTGGATGAGGATGCAAGAGAGCAGAAGGCTGTAAAACAGGTTCAGGAAGTTGCAGATAAGGCTAAAGAGCTATCAGAATCACTTAGAAGAAAATGTACGGTAGAAGAACTAATTCAGGAAACTGGATGGGAAGAAGAAAAAATTCTTGAAGCCATTCGTATGAGCGGAAATAAGATCGAAGATATTGAATTTGAAGGATAAACAGATGTCATTGCCAACTAATTTTGTTAATGAAGAAGATTTCAAATATTATATGCAGGATGTTTCCAAAAATTATTTTGGTGCCAGATATAATTATAATGAGCTTTGTGATAATGAATTTGTTCCATTTAAATTTAAGACAATAATATCCAGATATATCGCTACAGATATAGATAGAGATACAACTTTGGAGAGTCATTTTTACTACATGACAAGGGAAGACTCGACTTTCAGAGTGTATAAACAATTAAAAGCCAACATTAGGGTAAGTGAATATAAAAAGGCAGGTATGATCCCTGAAAATGCAACTTTTAAGGAAAAAATCTATTCAATAGATCAGCTTACAATGCTTACACCTGAAGATAAAAAAGAAAAAGGAATTATCATAAGAGAAATAATCATATCAAAGCTAGCTTTGTTTGGGTTTATGGTATAAAACCATTGTATGAAAAAATGGAAATTAATTTTGAATTATTGGGAAGAATTGGCAAGAGTTCATGTATTGTAATATGTTATTTTAATGAATATTAAAAAGACTTTTGACAGATAATAAAAGGGGAATCGATATTCGCGAGGGTTTTCCAAGGTTAATAAAATTATCTGTCGGAAGTCTTATTTTATAAGAATTTGAAATACGTATTATAATTGATAACATTTGGGGAATATATCATGATAAGTTTTAATTAAAAACTTGCATAAATTTTTTAATTATGATAATATTCACACATTGTACGTATCTGTGCATTTCGCTTTGTGATATCCGGCGTTTCAGCCAAAATTTTCAGAGCAGATGAAACTATTTAGAAACTATTAATTTATTATTGACATGGGCGAACATTTGTTTTATTATAATTTCAGAACGAATGTTCTACCGGAAGGAGACTAAGAAATGGAAAGAGAAGATAAGCAGAAAGCCCTGGAAGCAGCTCTGGGACAGATTGAAAAACAGTTTGGTAAGGGAGCAGTAATGAAACTCGGAGATCCTGCCAATCAGATGAATGTTGAGACAATTCCTACAGGAGCACTTAGCTTGGATATTGCTTTAGGTCTTGGTGGTATTCCTAAAGGAAGAATTATTGAAATTTATGGACCAGAATCAAGTGGTAAGACAACCGTTACACTTCATATGATTGCAGAGGTTCAGAAGAGAGGCGGTATTGCGGGCTTTATAGATGCAGAACATGCACTTGATCCTGTATATGCTCAGAATATTGGTGTTGATATTAATAACTTATATATTTCTCAGCCAGATAGTGGTGAACAGGCTCTTGAAATTACAGAGACAATGGTTAGATCTGGTGCTATTGATATTGTTGTAGTAGACTCAGTTGCTGCATTAGTTCCTAAAGCTGAGATAGATGGTGATATGGGTGATTCACATGTAGGTCTTCAGGCAAGACTTATGTCTCAGGCACTTAGAAAACTTACTGCAGTAATCAGCAAGTCAAATTGTACTGTTATATTTATCAATCAGCTTCGTGAAAAAGTTGGTATTATGTTTGGAAATCCTGAGACAACTACAGGTGGTAGAGCACTTAAATTCTATTCATCAGTAAGACTTGATGTTAGAAGAATTGAGCAGATTAAACAGAGTGGTGAATCTATTGGTAATCGTACAAGAGTAAAGGTTGTAAAGAATAAAATTGCTCCACCATTTAAAGAAGCTGAGTTTGACATTATGTATGGAAAAGGAATTTCCTATACTGGAGATGTTCTTGATCTTGCAGCTAATGTAGATATTGTTAATAAGAGTGGTGCATGGTATCAGTATGAAGGAACCAGAATTGGTCAGGGACGTGAAAATGCCAAGCAGTATTTACAGGATAATCCTGGTATGCTGGCTGAAATCGATGCTAAGGTTAGAGCTTATTATGAACTTCCTGCTGATGAATATGCAATTAAGCAGGCAGAAGAAGCTAAGAAAGAAGCTGCAAAAGCTCAAAAAGTTGCTGAAAAAGCCGAAAAGGCTTCAGAAGATAAGAAATGATAATATCAGAGCTTATTCCATTTGATAAAAAAAGAATAAAAGTATTTATAGATGGTGAGTTCGCCTTTGTTTTATACAAGGGCGAACTCAAAAACTATAAAATAAAGGTTGGCGAAGAGTTAGAAGAAAACTGCTATCGTGAGATATTCGAAGAAGTATTGCCCAAAAGATGTAAGCTCAGAGCTATGAATCTTCTTCAAAAAAGGGATTATACAGAGTATAAGCTAAGAGAAAAACTTAAAGATGGACAATATCCCGAAGAAATAATTGATATTGCTGTTGATTATGTGAAATCATATAAATACATAGATGATGAACGTTATGTCAGAGATTTTGTTAATTGCTATATTGAAAGCCGTAGTAAAAACAGGATAATACAGGATTTAATAAATAAAGGTTTAAAAAAGGATTTTATCAGTCCAATTATAGATGAAATTTATGATGAAACTAATCCTGATATTGAATTAGAACAGGTGCTTGTTCTATTAAAAAAGAAAAAATATGATCCTGAGAATGCAGATTATGCATGTAAGCAGAAGCTAATGTCTTTTTTATTCAGAAAAGGCTTTAGCATGGATGTAATACGCAAAGCACTTGCTCTTGACACTTCTTATGATTAAAGGTACAATTAAATTGTTGTAAAATTGTATAGTTGTCCTTATATTTTAGGCATTTAATACAATATATTGTACAATGAAAACTTAATAAGGAGGTGCTCCTGTAATGCCAAACGTTGGTATAATAATTGCAGCAGTAATCCTCATTGTGCTAGCCGTTCTTGTTACATTTTTGTTATCAAAGAGTAATTTTGACAAGGAAATTAAGTCAAGAGAACTTGATGATGAAAGTTTAGCAGCAAAAAGAAGAAAGATAGTTGAAGATGCTATAAGAGAAGGCGAAGAGAAGAAAAGGGAAAAACTTCTCGAAGCTAAAGAAGAATCTCTTAAAGCTCGTAATGATCTTGAAAAAGAGATTAAAGAGCGAAGAGCTGAAGTTCAGCGTTCTGAGAGAAGGGTACAGCAAAAAGAGGAAAATGTTGAAAAACGTTCAGATGCACTTGAAAAGAGAGAAGCTGGAATAAATTCCAAAGAAGAAGCTCTTAACAAGAAGACTGAAGAAGTTATCAAACTTGGTGAACAGCGTTTACAGGAACTAGAGAAAATCTCTGGCTTAACCTCCGAGCAGGCAAAAGAGTATCTTTTAAAAATTGTTGAAGATGATGTTAAACATGATTCAGCTGTTATGATTAAAAACATAGAAGCTGAAGCAAAAGAAGAAGCAGATAAGAAAGCTAAGGAAATAGTTGTAAATGCCATACAGAGATGTGCGGCAGATCATGTTTCTGAAACTACTATATCTGTAGTACAGCTACCTAATGATGAGATGAAAGGTAGAATAATCGGTAGAGAGGGACGTAATATCAGAACTCTCGAAACTATGACGGGGGTTGATCTTATTATTGATGATACTCCGGAAGCCGTTGTTGTATCCGGATTCGATCCAATTCGTCGAGAGGTTGCACGTATAGCTCTCGAGAAGCTTATCGTAGATGGCCGAATTCATCCAGCTCGTATAGAAGAAATGGTTGAAAAGGCTCAAAAAGAAGTGGCTGCAAAGATTAAGGATGAAGGTGAAAATGCTGCTTTAGAGGCAGGGGTTCATGGTTTACATCCTGAAATCATTAAGTTACTTGGTAGAATGAAATTTAGAACAAGTTATGGTCAGAATGTTTTAAAACATTCTGTAGAAGTTGCACAGCTTTGTGGACTTATGGCATCAGAACTTGGTCTTGATGTAAGAATTGCCAAGAGAGCTGGTTTATTACATGATATTGGTAAAGCAGTTGACCATGAGATGGAAGGATCACATATTCAGCTGGGTACTGATATTTGTAAGAAATATAAAGAATCACAGATTGTTATTAATGCTGTAGAGGCTCATCATGGTGATGTAGAACCTACTTCATTAATTGCAGTACTTGTTCAGGCTGCTGATACTATTTCTGCAGCAAGACCAGGTGCTAGAAGAGAAACATTAGAAACATATACAACAAGATTAAAAGAACTCGAGGAGATCACAAACAGCTTTAAGGGCGTTGATCACTCATTTGCTATTCAAGCCGGAAGAGAAGTTAGAGTAATGGTAGTTCCCGACCAAGTAAGCGATTCAGATATGATTCTGATGGCTCATGATATTGCCAAGAAGATTGAGAATGAAATGGAATATCCTGGACAGATCAAAGTTAATATCATTCGTGAAAGCAGAGCAACGGATTTCGCTAAATAATTTGTTGCAGAATAAAAAAGAAAATGTTTTGGAAGCGGTTATATTCGTAAAGGATATAACCGCTTTTTTGTGTGTACAAAAATAATTATAAAATATTAAAGAAAAAACTTGATTATTCTGTTACCATATGCTAACATACCATTGTTAGCAATACCTAACATATATAGCGCTGAATATAGCGCTTTATAATACTTTGGTATTGTTTATGACATTATGTAGTCATAAGAAATCTCCTACCTAATATCTGCCGCGCCTTGCCATCGCGGCAGATATACTTTTGAGGATAAAATTATTCGGGAGAGAAAAAAGAAAGGGGAAATAATAATGAGTAAAGTTTTAGTTTGTTTTTGGACAGGATCTGGAAACACACAAAAGATGGCTGATGCTATTGTAGAAGGTGCTAAGTCTGCAGGAGCAGAAGTAGAAGTAACAATGTTTGATTCAATTACACCTGAGGCATGTAATAATTATGATGTAGTTGCTTTTGGTTGTCCTGCGATGGGTGCAGAAGTTCTGGAAGAATCTCTTGTAGAACCATTTATGACTGAATATGAAGGAATTTGTAGTGGTAAGAAGTTGGGTCTTTTTGGCTCTTATGGCTGGGGAGATGGACAGTGGATGCGTGATTGGGTAGACAGAATGAATGCTGCAGGTGCAAATGTTATAACTGGAGAAGGCCTTATGGCAAATAATGAGCCTGATGCTGATGCTCTTTCAGAATGTCAGAGTTTTGGGCAGGCACTTGCAAAGGCTTAATTAGATTTTTTTATATTGGTTTGAAAATGATGTATAGGTGGTACATTTCCTTATGAGTATAGATTTATATTCAAAGTTGAATTGGAATGATATTAGGCATCTAATTATTTTTCATTGTGCTCCGCTTCTTTCAGGTCTTAAAATTTCAAATTTGCTTGTTATAAATGAAGAGGGATATAAACAGGCTTGTAATTTTCTTGGTGGTTCAGGTATAGAAATTTATGTATTATCCAGAAAAGATGGGAAAATTGTTTTATTCCTCTTTAATAGAAGCAAAGTATTAGAATATTTGTTTTTGGAACATAATCTGAATTTTTTAAAAAAATTAGGGTATAATGATATTGATGTAGACAAAATTCTTTACCAATTATCTATAAAATACAATGGCTATCAAAACGGGGAATGTTCTTTTCCACATGAACTTGGAATTATGCTTGGATATCCTCTTGTGGATGTATATGGTTTCATGGTTAATGATGGAGAGGGATATATTTTTAATGGCTATTGGAAGGTATATGGACAAGCTGATAAAGCAAAGGAAACATTTAAAGCATATGATGAAGCTACGTCAAATATGGTTTTAAAGTTTGTGAGTGTTGGAAATGTAGACAGGGTTTCCATGCTTGGTATTTGCTGATAAATTATCTATTTATTGTTTGTTTATTCTAATTTAATTAAAAAGTATTAGAAATAGCTTGATAAATCAAAATGGATTATGTCAAAATGTTTTTAAGGCTTATAGCTTTATGAAAGGAGGAAGTGCTTGAATGCATGAATCAGGTGAAGATTATCTGGAGACTATTTATACATTAAAAAAGAAAAATGGTTCTGTGCGTTCCGTTGATGTTGCTCAAGAGCTTGGATTTAGCAGACCAAGTGTATCCAGAGCTGTTGGTATATTGAAGGAGGGTGGCTTTCTTCTCATGCGAGAGGATGGAGAACTTGAACTGACAGATCTTGGAGTGAAAAAAGCTAAGGCGGTGTATGAAAGACATACAAACCTTACTAAATTTTTGATGATGACAGCAAAAGTTGATGCTCAGACTGCTGAGACAGATGCATGTAGAATAGAACATATAATTAGTCCAGAAACATTTAAAGGAATTAAGAAATATATAAAAGAAAATAAGGATAAGCTATAAATGCTGTATAAATAGAGCGTATAGTATTTTTATCAGAATCTAAATTATTTTAAACGATAAAAAGTGCAAGTTGGGAAACTTGCACTTTTTCTTTTGTTCTTATTTTGAAAAAATTAATAATTATTTTAAATCAATCTAAACTGTAAGCCCTTACAAATAAAGCGTTTTGACAAGATATAAAAAAATTTCGAAAAAAAATTAAGAAAATATTAAAAAACTCTTTTACAATGCGGAAAAATGTGTTATATTAGTAACTGTCTTCGGAAAGTTTGAAGATAAGAAAAAATTTTACTAGTGGGGTAATGTATGATGACAGCTATGATGTATGGAATGAAAAAACTTATGAATGAGCAGAGAGCAAATTCTGAGAAAAAAATACAGAGACCAGAGTTTGGTAAGGCTAAAGAAGAGAAAGTGATAGTTGATATTAAATCTGCGAGAGCAGTTTAATAATATATTAGTAAAATTTATTTTACTAAATGGGGTGTGGGATTTTATATATTTAACAATTGTGTAAAAAATTGTTAAAAAATTAAGTACAGGCTTTTATGCCTGTATTAATTTTCTCTAATGGAAACTAAAATCTCAATAATGTTATTTAAAGCCTTATAAAACAATAAATTCAGGAAAATCAATATGTACTTTTGAAAGAAAATGGTGTATAATAATTATACCAACAAAAAATTTCGGGGGATTTTTTTTGGAAAGGAGAGTGTGCTTATGAAGGATAAATATGAGACACTTGAGGGCAAGCTAATAGAATTAAGTGATTGCATTTCAGATATTCATGTTGATGATAAGAAGACTGCTGATTTTCTTGTAAGTTTTCATGATTATGTTAAGCGTATGATTTCAGCAGCACACAGAAAAGTAATGATTGGTTCTGATAAGGCAATGATGGGTCTTAGCAATTGGCTCGCAGGTTACAGAGGTTTTAAACCTTTTGAAAAACTCTGGCGTTTAGCTTCAGAGGTTGACAGATATTATTATATGGAATGTAGAACATTTGCATAAATATATAGCTAGTTTATAAAAGGGTCACATAAATGTGGCCCTTTTATTTTTGCAAAAAATAGCTGATTTGTTATATCTGTTCAAAATTTTGTAATAATTTTACTCATTATTTTGGAATCTTTTTATATATCCAAAAAGTTATTTCGTACCACAACAACGCCACCTAAGAGAATTGCCTTATCAAGCATTGTTGATATTTGTATTTTACATTTTTTATTACCAGAGGTAGTAATAATATTTAATATGTCTTCTAAAGCATCAGGAATAGCAGCAAGAATATCACAGTTGATAATTATGAGTTCTGGATCATATAGTTTGATAATATTATTGAGTCCTATACTGATGTATAACTTAAAGTCTTCGAGTTGGTGAAGGGCATATTCATTACCGCTTTCTACCATTTTAACAAAATCATCAATTGTAATATTATCATTTCCAATTTGATTTCCTAATGTTTTTAATAATATACGTTCAGATGCATACTGCTCAATGCAGCCACGATTTCCACATGGACATATTCTTCCTCTTGGCACAATTATTGTATGACCAAATTCACCGGCACTTCCAAATTGACCTTCATAGAGTTCATTATTTAGTATTAACCCAAGTCCTATGCCTGAATGAATAGATACGCTTATCAGGTTTTTAGAATTATTACAAAAAGTATGCTCACCAATTGCTGACAGATTAGCCTCATTATTTATAAAAACAGGAACTTCAAATTCATTGGATAAAGTTTGAGACAGATCAGATTTTTCAAAATTATAATATGGTGTAAAAATAATCTGATTATCATGAACAATACCATGAATGGCAACAGATATACCTATCAGCCCATAAGGACATTCAGGAATATCTTTTGATAATTTATTTACTGCAGTTAGTATTTCATTAGTAATTGATTTGTCATCGTAAATATTTTTGATGTTTAAAGAAGCAACCTCCTCACCTGAAAGATTTGAAAGCATACAATAAATTTTGGTATAATCGATATCTATTGATATAATAAAACCTGTAGAAGAGTAGAGGCTAAGTTTGGTTGGACGTCTGCCAGATGTTGATTCTCCAGGACCTGTTTCGATAAGGAGTTTCTTTTCAATTAAAATCTGAACTATTGCAGAAACTGTTGCCTTTGATAATCCCAGTGTTTTGGATAGTTCAGCCCTCGACATACTTCCTTCATTTAGGATTTGCCTTAAAATTAAGGATGTATTTATATCTCTGATTAATTCTTTGCTTCCTGTTTGCATTTTTTACCTCGACAAATAATAATTATATTAATTAGTTTACTAAACAAACAATAAATATTCAATTAAAACTTGGTTCAAAAACTGTTAATAAGGTAGGCATTGTCTTATAATTATTATTTCTTTATAATAAATATGCGGGTTTTATGAATATATATAATTTTATAACACATATTTTTAACCTATATTGCGAATATATTACTTAATTTAATAAAAACTTAATAAATTGTGAAGAGAGAACTAAGAAAAAATATATAGTATAAAATGTCCGCGAGGATGCACATGGATTCGGATGTAAATATGTCTGCAAATCGAACCTGAATCCGATGCATAAGACTCGAAAGCGAGTCTTAACTTCAGAGCACATGATTCTTATGTGCATATCTGTCAGATGCTAAAAATAGTAATTTAATAAAAGAGGATTAGTATGCTTCCCGAAGAATTTAAAAGTAGAATGAGACTGATGCTTGGATCAGATTATGATAAGTTTGAAAAAAGCTTTGAGTCAGATAAATATCAGGCTATCAGGCTTAATACGTTAAAAAAAGGAAATAATAAAAAATGTCTGGATTTATTTTCGAAGGATAAAAAACAGGTTCCATGGGATACTAATGGATATTATTACGAAGAAGGTTTCTTTCCTGGAAAACATCCTTATCATGAAGCCGGAGTTTATTATATACAAGAGCCTAGTGCGATGGCACCTGTAAGCTATCTTGGTGTTCAGCCAGGAGAGAAAGTACTTGACCTATGTGCTGCTCCAGGTGGTAAGAGTACCCAGATAGCACAAGCAATGAAAGGGGAAGGTATTCTTGTTTCAAATGAAATAAATCCTGCCAGAGCAAAGATTCTTTCTCTTAATATGGAAAGATTAGGAGTAAGAAATGCTCTTGTTTTAAATGAGGATTCAACCAAACTTTCAAATATATTTATAGAGTATTTTGATAGAATTCTTGTTGATGCGCCATGTTCTGGTGAAGGTATGTTTAGAAAAAATGAGGATGCAATTTCAGAATGGAGCCTTGAAAATGTAAAAAATTGCGTGGAAAGGCAGACTGAAATTCTTGATAATGCTTCTCTTATGTTAAGACCTGGCGGAAGACTTGTATATTCTACATGTACATTTGCTCCTGGTGAGAATGAAGGAAGTATTACATCTTTTTTGAACAGACATAAGGATTTTCATATTGTAGATGCCTTTAAATATGATGGAATGGAGCCCGGTTGTTTTGATTATTTAAAGGCTGATATGAGTGTTAAAGATATATATGATAGTTATGAAAATATTTATGGAATTGATAAGACGATTAGATTGTGGCCACATAAAATAAAAGGTGAAGGTCACTATCTTGCAGTTCTTGAAAAAGATTCTCTATATGATACTGGAAGTGCAAAGGCTATTATAAATGGTTCTAATAAGCTTCTTTCAAAATCTGATTTAAAAGCATATAGGGAATTTGAAGAAGAGTTTCTTAATATTAAGTTTGATGGTGATTTTATTTTATTTGGAGAACAGTTATATCTGATTCCGGAAAATATGCCAGGACTTCGTGGGCTTAAGGTATTAAGACCGGGACTTCATTTGGGAACAATAAAAAAAGACAGATTTGAGCCATCACATGCACTTGCTCTTTTTCTGTCTGCTGAAATGGTTAAGAATGTTCATGAAATATCTTCGGAAGATAGTGAAATAAGAAGTTATTTAAATGGACAGACTATAAGATGTGAAGGTAATAAGGGTTGGACTTTGATTACTACAGATGGCTTCAGTATTGGCTGGGGTAAGCTTGCAGGTACAGTTCTTAAAAATCATTACCCTAAAGGACTTAGGATAAATTACCAATAAATATGTTAGGAGGAAGATTTCATTGGTTAAATTACTTAAATATCTTAAAATGTATACGAAAGAGAGTATTCTTGGACCGCTTTTTAAACTTTTAGAAGCGTCTTTTGAGCTTATTGTACCTCTTGTAGTTGCAGCTTTAATTGATAATGGTATTAAGAATGGTGATAAGCCATATGTATTTAAAATGTGCATTTTGCTTATTTTACTTGCTGCAATTGGATTCGTCTTTTCTGTTACTGCGCAATATTTTGCGGCTAAAGCAGCAACAGGTTTTGCTAAGAGTGTAAAACATGATCTGTTTAATAATATTCAGAATCTATCATATTCTGAAATAGATACACTTGGTACATCTACGATGATTACCCGTATGACTAGTGATATGAACCAGGTACAGCAGGGAATTAATCTTACTTTAAGACTTCTTTTAAGATCCCCTTTTGTTGTTTTTGGTGCTATGATAATGGCTTTTGCAATAGACTATAAACAGGCACTTATATTTGCTGTGACAATTATAATTCTTTCTGTTGTAGTTTTTGGAATTATGCTTTGGAGTATTCCAAGATACAGAAATGTTCAAAGAGCTCTTGATAAAGTAACAGGTCTTACAAGAGAAAATTTAAGCGGAGTCAGAGTTGTAAGAGCATTTGGGCTTGAAGAAAAAGAGAAAAATACTTTCCAGGATAAAAATAATATTCTTACAGGACTTCAGCAAAAGGTAGGATCTGTTACGGCACTTATGAATCCTGCTACATATGTATTTTTAAATATTGGAATTATTATCCTTATTTACAGCGGTGCTATAAATGTAAATAGTGGAAGACTTACACAGGGTGAAGTTGTTGCACTTTATAACTACATGACTCAGATACTTGTTGAACTTGTAAAGCTTGCAAATCTTATTCTCAATATCACACGTTCAATAGCATGTGGT
>JAILEJ010000171.1 GCA_024688095.1 Butyrivibrio sp. | reverse complement strand
TGCAGCAGCAAATATAATGGCTCAAAAAGGTATTGATGAAAAATATATCAATATGATAACAAAAGTATCTGAATATATAGGTTCTGAAGATGCTCTTGATATAGCCGCAGGTCAGGTAAATAATGAAAAATCCTTAGAAGCTATAAACAGACTCAAAGCTGTTTACAAAGCATTATCAGAATATGGACTTGAAAAATATGTTTCTTTTGACCTTGGTATGATGAGTAAAAATAATTACTATACAGGTGTTATTTTTAACGCATATACATATGGAGTTGGAGATGCCATTGCAAAAGGTGGAAGATATGATAACCTTTTAGAGAAATTTGGTTCTCCTGCACCTGCAATTGGATTTATGATTGTCATAGATGATCTAATTGCTGCTTTATATAGACAAAATATTGAATTAAAAGAAGAAAATGATACCGAAATTATTTACTATAATGATTCAAATTATAGTGAGCTTCTGAAAAAAGCCCAGAAAATGCGTAGTGAGGGCAAAAATGTAATTTTGAGTCAGGAAAGGTAAATTAACACATGAGATATTTAACATTTGCTTTAGGAAAAGGAAGACTTGCTAATTCTGCTATGGATCTGCTTGCAAAATGCGGAATCGAATGCGAGGAAATGAAGGATAAAAGCACAAGAAAGCTTATATTTGTAAACGAAGAACTTAAATTAAAGTTCTTTTTGGCAAAGGGACCAGATGTACCAACATATGTAGAGTATGGAGCTGCAGATATTGGTATTGTTGGTGCTGATACAATAATGGAAGAAAATAGAAGAGTTTATGAAGTTCTTGATCTGGGATTTGGAAAGTGCAGAATGTGTGTATGCGGACCTCATGATGCCGCCAAACTACTTGATCATCATGAAATGATCAGAGTTGCAAGTAAATATCCTAATATCGCAAAGGATTATTTTTATAATAAAAAACATCAGACTGTAGATATAATAAAGCTTAATGGCTCTGTTGAACTTGGACCTATCGTTAATCTTTCCGATGTAATCGTTGATATAGTTGAAACCGGTTCAACATTAAAAGAAAATGGTCTGGAAGTTTTAGAAGAAATCTGTCCACTTTCTGCAAGAGTTATTGTAAATCAGGTAAGTATGCAGATGGAACAGGAAAGAATCAGAAAGCTGATCAATGACATGAAGGAGAATTTGTAATGAGAATAATAAAATTAACTGAAGAAACAAAGCAGGAGCTTATAAATAATCTTTTAAAAAGAAGTCCTTCAAGCTATTCCGAATATGAAAATACTGTTGCAGAGATAGTAAATAATGTAAGGACTAATAAGGATAAAGCTCTTTTTGAATATACAGCAAAATTTGATAAAGCAGACATTAATGCAGAAAATATCAGAGTAACAGATGCAGAGATTAAGGAAGCTTATAAAGCACTTGATGATGATTTTATTGAAGTCATGAAAAAAAGTGCTGAAAATATAAGAGTTTTTCACGAAAAACAAAAGAGGAATACATGGATTGATACCAAAGACGATGGTTCTATATTAGGCCAGAGAATTCTTCCAATTGAACTTTCCGGTGTTTATGTACCAGGTGGAAAAGCAGCTTATCCATCAAGCGTACTTATGAATGTTGTACCTGCAAAGGTAGCTGGTGTACAAAGAATAATTATGTGCACACCTCCTGGAAAGGATGGTAAAGTTAATCCTGGAACACTTGTAGCTGCAGACATAGCAGGTGTTACTGAAGTTTATAAAGTTGGAGGTGCACAGGCAATTGCTGCTATGGCTTTTGGAACTGAGAGTGTGCCTAAGGTTGATAAAATTACCGGACCTGGAAATATATTTGTTGCTCTTGCAAAAAAAACTTGTTTTGGATATGTTTCAATTGACTCAATTGCTGGACCTTCTGAAATACTTGTTATTGCAGATGAAACTGCTAATCCAAAATATGTTGCTGCAGATTTATTATCACAGGCTGAGCATGACGAGCTTGCAAGTGCTATACTAATAACAACAAGTGAAAAACTTGCTGGCGAAGTTTCAGATGAAATTTCTAAATTCTTAGAAAAATTAGATAGAGCTGAAATAATCAAAAAGTCGCTTGATAATTATGGCTATGCATTTGTAGCAGAAAACTTAAATGATGCAATAGATGCTGCAAATACAATTGCTTCTGAACATTTGGAAATTATCACTGCAAATCCTTTTGAAGTAATGACAAAGATAAAAAATGCAGGTGCTATTTTTCTTGGATCATATTCATCAGAACCTCTTGGGGATTACTTTGCAGGTCCTAATCATATACTTCCAACAAATGGTACAGCAAGATTCTTTTCACCTTTATCAGTTGATGACTTTGTTAAGAAAACAAGTATTATTTCATATTCTGAAGAGGCACTTAGAGCAGTACACAAAGATATTGAACTCTTTGCAAAGAAAGAAGGTCTCACAGCACACGCTAATTCAATAGCTGTAAGATTTGAATAATTGGAGGGACAATGAATAAACAACGAATTGCTGAAGTTAGCAGAAAAACAGGTGAAACTGATATTACAGTTAAAATAAATCTGGATGGAAGCGGAAAGAGTAATATCGATACAGGAATAGGCTTTTTTGACCATATGCTGGATGCATTTGCAAGACATGGTTTCTTTGATCTTGATGTCAAAGTTAAAGGCGATTTAAACGTAGATGGGCATCATACTGTTGAAGATACTGCTATAGTTATTGGTAACGCAATTTCAAAAGCCCTTGACGATAAAAAGGGTATCAAACGATATGGCTCTATGATTCTTCCAATGGATGAAACACTTGCCATGTGTGCTGTAGACCTTTGCGGCAGACCATATTTTGTTATGGATGCAACATTTGATGCACCTATGATTGGAGATTTTGATACTCAGCTTGTTAGTGAATTCTTTTATTCAATGTCTTATGCAGCTATGATGAACCTTCATCTTAGAATAATAACCGGTTCTAATGAACATCATAAAGTAGAAGCTATGTTCAAAGCCTTTGCAAAAGCTATGGATGAAGCCACTTCCTATGATAGCAGAATTACAGATGTTCTTAGTACAAAAGGCAGTCTTTAACTTATGGAGAATATAATGACAAAAAAATTTATTACATCGATTTATTTATATAATGGAAAGGCAGTTAATAATAATAAGGATTTAAAGCTTGTGTCAGACAATCCTGTTGAACTTGCCTGCAAATATAATGATAACGGCTGTGATGAACTTATCATTTTTGATTTATCAAATACTGACGAAGAACATGAGCAGTCACTTGATATTATTAAGGAAATATGTGCAGATGTTGATATTCCTGTTATAGGTGCAGGTAACGTCAAACGTATGGAAGATATTAAAAAGATCTTATACGCAGGATGTAAAAAAGGTGCTTTAAATTTTTCAAAACAGGGAAATAAAGATATTTTAAAAGAAGTTTCTGAAAAATTTGGTAAAGAAAAAATAGTTATTTGCTATTCAGACAAAGCACAGGTTACTGATATTTCTGAAGAAGTCTCCAAATATTCAGAAGAACTTATTTATGTTGAAGATGATAACAATGGTAATACCGGTTTGGATATTCCTACCATATTTACCATTCCTGAAATCAATGAAAAAATATTACTTGATACACTTTCCCAAGCTTCCATTTCAGGTGTTACAGGTGCTGTTTTAAATAATAATTCAGATAAAATCCAGGAATATAAAAAGCTTTGTAGCGATAATAATATAACAGTAAACAAGCTATCAGCCGCTATTAAATGGGATGAATTGAAGCTTCTGGATAATGGTCTTGTTCCTGTTGTTGTTCAGGATTACAGAACGGATCAGGTTCTTATGGTCGCATATATGAATGAAGAAGCGTATAATGCAACAATAGATACCGGCAAAATGCATTATTACAGTAGGAGCAGAGATGAGCAGTGGTTAAAGGGAGAAACAAGCGGACACTTCCAGTTTGTTAAAAGTTTATATGCAGACTGTGATAAAGATACTATTCTAGCCAAAGTTAAGCAGATTGGTGCAGCTTGTCATACTGGATCATATTCCTGTTTCTTTAATGAAATAGCAAAAGCTGAATATACTGAAAAGAATCCTCAAAAGGTTCTGGACAGTGTTTATAAGGTTATTTGTGATAGAAAATTAAATCCAAGAGAAGGTTCATATACAAATTATCTTTTCGATAAGGGAATTGATAAAATTCTAAAGAAGGTTGGAGAAGAAAGTACTGAAATTGTTATTGCTGCTAAAAATCCAAACAGCAATGAGATTGTTTATGAAATGGCTGATTTTCTTTATCACATGATGGTACTTATGGCCGAACGTGATGTAAAATGGGAAGATATTACAGACGAACTTGCAAGAAGATAATCATATATGTTATTTTAGTAAGGGCAACTTTGTTAATAGACAAAGTTGCCTTTATATATCTAAAACATTTTTATAGTT
>JAILEJ010000129.1 GCA_024688095.1 Butyrivibrio sp. | reverse complement strand
TGAAATAACATATACCTGTTCAATGTGTGGTGATTCATATACTGAAGAAATACCGCTTATAGATCATGAATATACATCAGAAGTAACTAAAGAAGCAACCTGCGTTGAAAATGGAATAAAAACATATACCTGCACGATGTGCGGAGATACATATACAGAAGAGATTCCGGCAACTGGTCATGTTGAAACAGAAGAGGTAGTTACACAAGAAGCAGGCCTATTTTCAGAAGGGGAAAGAATAACAAGATGTAAAGAGTGTCAGGAAATTCTTAATACAGAGGTTATCTCTAGTAAATATCCTAAGGCATACCTATATGCAGGAATAGGAGTCATAGCTATTCTAGCTGTTATTCTAAGTTTATTTATCATAATGAAGAAAAAGGCTGTTCACGGTGAAATAGAAAACGCACTTGAATGAAGATAACGAGATTTAAATATAATATTTTTTGCGAGTTAATATTTTATTAACGTTAAAAACACATTTTGAACACAACAAGAGGGTAGTATATAAACATGGAAGCAAGCAGAACTTCCTCCTCCCCTCATAAGAAAACATGAATAGTAAATGCATATCTGATTTGACTTATATATAAGCCTTGTCAGATATGCATTTACTTTTTTTATTTATGAAGTTGGAGGAATTGACATCATTATTTCTTTTCTGCAAGCTCTTTGACCTTATCAAATGAAGGTGTAAGTAGTTCAGTTATGCTAGGGCTTAAGTATATAACATGCTACCTGAATCCGAGATTTTTTTATTGTACAGAAAATTTTATTGAAATTGCCTCATATAAAAAAGTAGGAGATAAAATTAAAGAAAAATATAATTAAATTATATATCTTTATTTTCATTTTGTAATCTATTTCTCAAATCACCTGATTATAAAAGAAAAATTTCTATTTTAGAATTAAGATGTTACTATTCTATGTTATTCTTCGCATATTTACATATAATGGTGATATCTGACCTCTTATATTGTATGATGTTATTGTACTGAACTGATTATATGCATACCATATATTTCTGCTTATTATTATATGCTTGGAACTGAGTATGCTAATTGTAAGAAAGAATTTGAGAGAGATGATTATGACGATTCCAGAGGTATTAACTAAGATGATTGCATTTTCTGATGGCAATATCCATGATATAGACCATTTAATCCGTGTTTGGACCTATGCAAAAACCATAGGAGAACTTGAAAATGTAGATAAGGAAACATTGTTTATTATAGAGGCGGCAGCTATAACTCATGATATAGCATGCCCTTTATGCCGTGAAAAATATGGTAATACTGAAGGAAAATATCAGGAAGAAGAAGGCAAGAAACTTGTAAGAGATTTTCTTTCAGATACAGATATGAGAGAAGATCAGATAGATAGAATATCCTTTCTTGTAGGACACCACCATAGTCTTAATGATATAGATGGTATAGACTATCAGATTCTTATTGAGGCTGATTATATCGCAAATGCGATTGAAAATTCTTATGAAAAGAAAAACATAGAAAAATTTATTAGCAGCATAATGGAAACAAAGAGTGGCATAAAACTCGTCAAAGATATTTTTATGATTTGATAATATTACTAGAAAAATTGGTAAAAGCGCTTAGTACAGGAGGAAAGTATATATTTTTTATGCCCCTTTTCATAATTGTAGTCTAAGTCAAAAAAATTTCAAAGGAAATTGTTATGGATAATATACTTATTCAAAATATAGATAGAGTACATACTACTGATATGGGAGTAGAAAGAATAAGAAGAAACCTTGGATTTGGTGAAATAGATGTAGTTACCTGGTGCAAGGAAGAAATCCTAAAAACGAACGCAGACATAGAAAGAAATGGTAAGAATTGGTATGTTCACATAGATGGATGTGTGATTACGATCAATGCAAGTAGTTATACCATTATAACCTGCCATAAAGAATAGACTGCAATAACAGCAAGAATACTTTTATGAAAAGGAATTTTTTTATAAAGAATATTGAAGGTAACTGATATAAGAAGACATTTAAGATAGCGGTTAAAAATTAAAAATAATAAAAAAGAAAGCAAAAAAACTTGCACACAATTTAATTTTTAGTATAATTAAAAAATGGATGCAAAAATAGTAGCTGTATATGAATATGATCTATTCCTAACCTGGATATTTTGATTAATTTAATAATGTTTACATTGGCCATACATTAATTTCGCGATGTTTTTTAGGATAAACTATAAAGGGACATCACTAAGATGATTTAATCATCTTAAGAGACAGCCTTTTAATGCAATTATGATTTAATCTTCCTGAGCCTGTAATATAATAACACATGCTATAAGTCTATATTTTTTATCTTTTAACCCACTAATCAACAGACTACGATCAGTAGTCTCTTGAAGCATTTATCATTAGTTCCTCATATTCATCGATAAATTCGGGGTAGCCATCTTTTTCCCATCTTTTAAGTACGGCATCTGTTTTTTGTTTGAGATGTTTGAGCATGTTTTCGTCATCATAAGGACAATCATTGAAAAAAACATTTTCGTCAATTTTTTTATATTCTGGAATTGCCCATTTTTCACCTAAGTCGTCTTCTTCATCCATGGCGAACAATGTATTCTCTCTCCTAGTAGAAAAAACACCCATCAGATAAATTATGTGGTAATAATCTGCATCTTTTTGAGCCCAAATTAATTTATGGTATAAAAATTTTGTTAGGAGAATATACAGATCTGTGCGTTTTTTAAAGGCAAGTATTGTTTTTTTATTTTTCCATAAAGAGATAGCCTCGTCAAACAAATCATGAATGCACAATTCTATCAGTGGATATAGTTTTTTATCTGATATAGGACAATTAATTGAGTAGAAAAAAAGGATATTATTATCATGAATTATATCTCTGACAAGTCTGTAATCAATCTCACGCTTCACTTCATCCGAATCTAGAACTTTTTGTGCGTAATTATATATATCATTGAGTTCGTTATAGAGGTCAAAATGTGACAACAAAATCATATTTTCACATACAAGGTCTAATTCTTTTTCATCAATTTCTATGAAAGAAACCTGTAAGAGTTTATGTATATCAGGTATAAGACGTCCTTTGTCCATGGTGATATTCTGAGCAGTGGGTACATCTTTAAGCTTTTTAGAAAGTGTTTTTTCCAAATCTTTTTTTATTCTTTCGCGTCCGAAATTTGCATCAATCATACGGGATGTTAAAAGAATAAGGAACAATATGGTCAGTATAAAACTGAAGTAAACACATAATATGGCAGAAAATGCAAATAATCTGTCAATAATAAACCATATAAGCCCATCGACAAGAGTTGCCAGTGTATAGGCAGATAATGCTGTAAAATTGGTTAAAATCGGGCTCTTTAGACGATAAATATAGGTTTCTTCCCAATACACTTTTTTTGATGTTGTTGTCAGTGCAGTACTCATAGATAGGGTTATAAAAGCTATTTGAACTTCTACTAGAAAATAATTACGGATAATTTCGCGAGCATCTTCCATATCATTAAAAATATGTATGGATAGGCTCAGATAGTTATCTATCAGACAAACCATAATACTCAGTATAAATATTATAAAAAAGGAAACTAGAAAATAGCTGAATATATTACGAAAAGATAAATTTTTAATATTTGACATTTTATTTTCTCCTGAATAATCAATCATTATAGATTATGTTATATAATAAAGGCATCATAATTTTTGAAGAAAATCAAGGAAATCATGTATGGGTCGAAATGAGCTGATCAATGGCAATCTTACTGCCATACATCTTGTTGATTATCTTATGACATCTCGTTTACAGAAAATTCTCACACATTTTATTAAATTTACCAGTTCATTAAATAGTCATCCATTCGAGCCTGTCTTTCGGCAGCTTCAAGATTAGGATGCTCGTATCTTGCCATATCCATATCAAAATGAGGATAACGGTCATGTATATCATTTAGGCCATTTTCATAAGCACGTCTTTCATCTTCCTGTCTTTGCATCTCGTCAAGATCATCAAGGTATTCCATGTTAAGCCTTTCAGTTTCTTCCATTTCTTCTTCAAGCATTTTTCCCTGATCAACTTTAGGCATTACATACTCTTCATCATCATGCATTTCACTACTGCATCTATTAACGGGCTTTTTTTCTGGATAAGAAGGTTTCTCATTGGCAAGGTATAAAAGTATATCATTTTTGGTCACGCCTTTTGTAGTTAATAATTCGTAGAGTGTCATTTTTGTATCTCCCAGGTGATTTATATTATTTTTAAGATAGAAATTCAAATTGTATAGAATAACATATATTTATATTTTATATATAGATGATATAAAGTCAATTATTATATATTTTATCTGATTAGAGCTGTTTTGCTTTTATTTGATGGGATATTTTTTTCAAAATGATGACATTACAAATTATAGAGAATGATCTATAGATTTACTTGACATCATTATTTCTTTTCTGCAAGCTCTTTGACCTTATCAAATGAAGGTGTAAGTAGCTCAGTTATATTCTTTATCAGTTCATCATTAGCTTTAAGGCTTTCATCTGTAAGAAGTGTAGTTCTAAGAAACATATCGAGGCTAACATAGTAATCAGACTTAACAAGTGCTTCCTTTATATGAACATATGCCTTCTTTACATCTATTCCTTTATCATTTAAAAGTTTTTCAACTCCGGTCTTTTTCATAGCAGTATTGAATGTTGCAGCTTTAAGAACTGAAGATACTTTTGCAGAACTTTCCTTTGATACGGTTTCAGCCTTTTTCTCCTTTGGTTTATTTTCTTTGGAAGTAGTATTCTTTTTCGCTCTACCTGAAGGCTTTTTGGCAGGAGAATCCTCTGTAATATCAGACACAGCAGGTGGATTATCAGTTGCAGTCTTTTTGGATTCAGCTTTTTTACGCCCAGAGCGAACTTTTTTTGAGGAAAATGAATCAAAATCGTCAAATAACACTTAAGGATTTCAATCAGCCACTTGGCTTGAAATTATGGATACTATCCTGATGAAAAACAGCTGGAACGCCTTGAAATTCTGGATAAGCTTGTTGAACAGCAACAGTACATGTATGACAACAAGACTCATACAGTAGAGAACAGGATTGTCAGTATATCCCCATACATCAGACCTATTGTCAGAGGAAAGAGTAAGGCGTCTGTTGAGTTTGGCGCAAAGCTTGACTTAAGTGTAGAGAATGGTCTTGGCAGGATAGAAAAGATATCCTTTGAAGCTTACAACGAAAGCGAAGTACTAATTCCAGCAATAGAAAACTACTACAAGCGTAATGGACATTATCCCGAAAGAGTTCTTGCAGATAAGATTTACAGAAACAGAATCAATCTTGCTTATTGCAAGGAATATGGAATAAGGCTTGCCGGCCCGGCTCTTGGAAGACCTGGCAAGGATACAGTCATTGATAAGCGTACAGAGTACATTGATAGCGTAGACAGGATCGAAGTTGAGCGTAAATTTGGATTATCAAAGCACAGTCATGGACTGGGCTTGATCATGACAAAGCGCGAGGATACTACACGCAGCTCAATAGTGCTGTCGATCATCTCAATGAACCTTGA
>JAILEJ010000083.1 GCA_024688095.1 Butyrivibrio sp. | reverse complement strand
TATATAGCTTGACGTTAATTCTTATTGAACTTCTGTAGTAAAAGGGAATGGACCTTTTATGTCCTGTTAATTCCAGATTTCAAGGAATTTTGAAAACGAATGAATATATAGCTTGACGTTAATTCTTATTATACTTCTGTAGCAAAAGGGAATGGCCCTTTTATGTCTTGTTAATTCCAGATTTCAAGGAATTTTGAATACGAATGAATATATAGCTTGACGTTAATTCTTATTGAACTTCTGTAGTAAAAGGGAATGGACCTTTTATGTCCTGTTAATTCCAGATTTCAAGGAATTTTGAAAACGAATGAATATATAGCTTGACGTTAATTCTATTGAACTTCTGTAGTAAAAAGGAATGTGCGCGTTAATTCTTATTGAACTTCTTACTAATGAATAATTTAGAAAAATAATTCTCAGATTCATTTACTCAATGAACAGCACTAAAAGTCAAAGCTAGCAGATTGTTCTTGAGTTTCTCACCGTCGACATGGTTGTTATACGCCTCTTTCAGGTTCAGTCAAGGGTTGCGTGCTCTGCCAATAGGTATGTTTATTATACGAAAAAATCGATGATTCGAAGTGATATGTAACCCTTTCACTGGTTGTCCACTAAAAGGGCTACATATCAAAGATCACCGATTCTAATAAAATTCAAAAACTTGCACAATTAACCTGACACTCTCGACTTAGTGTTAATTACCAGTTTTCAATTTCGCCTGCGTTATGAACAAGTTTAGCTTCTACTGAAGCCGCTCCCTTTACATACTCTTCAAGCTTTTCTGCAGTCTTTCCAATTCCACTTCCACCAGAAGTTGCAAAGGCATATACCTTCTTGCCCTGCCAATTATATTTCTGGCAGAAAGAGTATACTACTCTTGGAGCAGCTGCATACCAAATAGGAAAACCAACGTAAACTGTATCATACTTTGCAAAATCATTTACAACTCCTACTGTTGGTACATCCTTCTTTCCAATCTGTTCTTTGTTACATCTTGAAAGTGGATTTAAATAATTAATGTCAGCTTTTGTATATGGTTCAGTTGGCACGATCTCAAAAAGATCTGCTCCAGCCTTCTTAGCAAATTCCTCTGCTACTGCCTTTGTTGTTCCTTCTGCGCTAAAAAATGTTACTAATGTGCTCATTTGTTTCTCCTTATATCTATTACTTTTTGCAATATTCTATTCTAGAATAATTCATTCTTTCATCTAATTACCTATTTTGTCTAACTTCCTGCTTCTATCTTATTTCCTATTATGTCTAACTTCCTACTTCTATCTTTTTTCCTATTTTCTGATTACCTGCTTTTATCTAATTTACTATTTGCTGATTACCTACTTTTATCTTATATCCTATTTTGCCTAATTTCCTTTTTTCTGATTACCTGCTTTTGTCTAATTACTCATGCTCATCTTCTTCCCAAATTCTTTTGCGGCATTTAAATTATCATCAACTTTAAGCATATGAGAGAAAAAGTAATCTTCACAAACTTCTATACCTTTTTTCTTAAGAATCTTCTTAAGTGCAAGAACAGTTCTTTTTGACCAATTAGAAGTTGTAAACAGAACAACTTTTGAAACCATACCAGGATCAATTCCTTCTGCATAGCTTCTAAGTTCAGGTGCCATTATATTTGCATAAGGTGCTCCGCCAAGAAAAAGAATATCTGCCTTTTCTACAAGCTTTGGTTCATCATCAATACTTACTGCATTTACTCCAATTCCTTCTGCAATAGCTTCCGCAATTCTTCTTGTATTTCCAAATTTTGTCTTTGAACAGTACCTGACTGCTATGTTCATTTCTTTTCACTCCCTATTAGACAATTAGTAAATATAGATTATTGATTTCCATCGAAAAATCAATGATCGTATTGGACCAGGCCCATGCAAGGCAATGGGCGTGTCCTGCGACGCGCAGGATTCTTGGCGCAATCTCATTTTCACGCATAAGAAGTCTTAATTATTTAATCGCATTTTACGCGATATAATTGTATCACTTATTTTTCTATTTTCAAGGGCTATATATATTTTTTTCTTTACAATCACGATATATAAGTTAATAAAGGAGCTGACTTTAATTCTTTATATACTTATGTAGTAAAAAGGAATAAAGACTTTTACATTTAGTTGATTCCTTATTTCAATAAGCATTGAAAATGAATGAATCTATAAGCTTAACGTTAATTCTCATTGAACTTATGTAGAAAAAAGGAATGCACATTATGTATTTTGTTAATTCCCTATTTCAAAAAAATTTGAAAACGAATGAAAGCATAACTATGGATGACAAAATCCAGGCAAGAATCATGAAAAACAAAAAAATCGATGATCCGAAGATCACCGATTCCAATAAAATCCCAAAACTTACACACTTAACCTGACACTCTCCACTAAGAAACGATATCTATTGTTACTCTTTCGCCTCTTCAAATTCTCTCGTAATAGTATCAACAATATACAGCTTTTGATTTCCATATGGTTTTCCGGCAGAAGATGTTGAGAACAAATCTAATGTAAGAACTCCATCAACATTAAGAGGTTCCTTTACAGGTGTATGTCCTACTACCTGGTAAAACTGGTCATCTCCATACATCCTGTAATATTCAAGCTGTGGTCTTGCCCATAGAGGCGAGATGTCTTTCCAAAGCTGTTGCATTCCCATTCCATTAACTGTAGAAATAATGTTATCAATATCTTTATCAAGATTTCCGCAATAATGAAGCACAAAACTTTCTGTAAGTCCTGCATGACTAAAAAGTGTATCATCAATTCTATGAACAAATTTATATCTGTCTTCCAAAACACGTTCCAGTCTGGATATACCTTCTATTGCGGTCATTCTTGCCTGTATGGAATATCCTGATTCCGTAGCATCCCACAAATATGAAACATCATGATTTCCATAACACCATAGTGACTTCTCATGATC
>JAILEJ010000465.1 GCA_024688095.1 Butyrivibrio sp. | reverse complement strand
TTAAATAAAAACGGATCCGACATACCAATAAGACAAAATGTCAAAAAAATCGAAAGTTCGGAATACTTCTTTTCCTTAAGCATCCTGTAAATAAAATACAAATAGAGAAGCATTATAACAATGAAGGTAATTACTCCAAGTTGTAAAAACAGATATAAAAATGAATTATCAATCATATACCAGTTTGTTGGACCTGGAGCAAAGCGCTTTCCAAGAAGCGTTATAGGTTCATTTTCAAGATAATACAAAGCGTATTTATATCTGTTGTGCAAAAGCTTATCCATAAATTTGAAAGCATCACCCTTGGCGATAATTGGTCCAAGAATTGAAAATGCTACAATAGCTGGAAAATAAATCCATACCAGAACCTTTTCAGGCTTTGAAAGACCTTTGTCACCAGACATGTTCTTTCTAATATAAAGATAAATGTTAATTACAAGATAAATGGTTACTGATAAAAGACCTGTCAGGCTTACGGAAAAACAATAAAGATAGATGTTTAAAAGCATAAGTACCCCGGAAGAAATCAGCAAATCCCGAAGATTTTTGGCCTTGTACAAATACATTATAAGAATAACAAGTACCAGAAATGTTGTATGAAGTGTATTTGGATAAGGGTAACCAAGGGAGTGTCGAAGCAGATAACCAAAGCCTGAACGCTTGTTGATATAGCTTATATCATCAATTATTCCTGTAAGAGAGAGCACCGTCAAAATAGTAAAACATATTGATAAAATAAAAAGACCAATTCTGAAAACTTTCTGCGGGGATATGTTTTTCATTGCAAGCATTAACGAAAAATATAAAATCAAACCTTTTTCGCCGGTGTTTCGATATACTATAAGCCCTAATAATCCAAATACAAAGATTACAAGATATTCAAGCAGAGTATGCTTTGTGGCCAAAGTTTTCAAACAAAAAAAGACTGCACCTACGACCAGGAGAATATTATATAAAGTAATCCCCTCGTATAGCCCAGCGGCCCTTGCTCCGAACATCGCTATGAAATAAATTATAAATAAGAAATCAACTTTTTTCGTCCTCATGATGAAATTATAACATGAGTATTTACAGGTAGAAAATAGAAAAATGATAGAAAAAGCCACTATTTTGGGACAAATATATAAAATTAAAGATACATTAAAAATGGAGAGATATTAAATAATGGTCTAAAGCGGTACATTATGATAAAATTATCAAAGTTAAAATACAGAGTTGATGTAATATTGACTTGATGTCCTTGGAAAATGACGGGATAACAGGACGATTAAAAATGATAAGTACAAATATATTAAAAGAAAAAAGACTAATGATCTGCGTAAAAGCTTTTTTTATAACATGGGCGGTCCTTCTGGTATTTTGCGGCACGGTAAAAAATCCATTGTCAGTCATCTTGTTTTTGGGAAGTGCCTTTGTTCTTGAAAAAATGCAGGACGCAGAAAAATATAAAGATGAATTAAGCATAAAGCTATGTGCAGGATTTTTTTCGCTTGCAACAGCACTTTCAGGATTTAAAACCTACACCGAAAGCTTTGAAAACAAGCTGTTTCAGCTGATCATAATTCTGGTGATAATAGCAGGAATGTATTTGATCTATAAACAGGCATTGATGAAGCTGTGCCAGGTGTTTTTTGATATGAAAGCATCAAATCATGTGAATAATGAAAGTAGTGCTGATATTTCAGAAAAAATACCTACTGATACTTCAGAAAAGATACCTGTTGATACCAAGGGCATTGGAGCATTTGGAATTTTGGAAAAGCATCCGGTTATTATTCCTATGATAATTTGCTTTATCTGCTTTCTTCCATATTTCCTTTATGAATATCCGGGAATTATGTCAGCAGACAGTCTTGTTCAGTACGAACAGGTAATAGGCGTAAGACCGTGGACAAATCATCATCCTATTGTTCACACTTTGTGCATATATGTTTTGTACAATATAGGATATACAGTGACTGGGGATGCAACTAAGGCAATTGCATTTTATACAGTAGCGCAGATGCTTTTTATGTCATATGTATGTGGAAGACTCCATAAGACACTGCTTCATAGAGGAATATCCAGAACATTCAGAATGTTAACTATTGCCTTTTACGCAATAGTTCCTTTTAATGCAGTTATGTCGGTGACCATGTGGAAGGATGTTCCGTTTGCAGGAGTATCAGTTCTTCTTGCGTGCTGCCTTCTGGATTTTGTGAATTTTAAAGATGAAAACAGTTCGGAGAAAAAACTACTTATAAATATAAGACTGTATATTCTTGGAGTAGCTTTTTCACTGATGAGGACTAACGCCTGGTATGCATTTATTCTTACAATATGTCTGATTTTGTGGGTGTTCAGAAAGAATATAAAAAGAGTATTATTAACCATAGGCCTTATTTTTTTAACAGTAGTTCTGATAAAGGGACCAGTCATGAATACTGCAGGCATTGAACAGCCTGACTTTGTTGAATCTCTCTGTGTACC
>JAILEJ010000449.1 GCA_024688095.1 Butyrivibrio sp. | reverse complement strand
TCATTTATTTCTCTTCCAAGAAATTATAAAAATAAAGAATTAAAGATATATGCCTATTTGCAATCAAGTGATGTTTTCTCTGTCTACAATATTCCATTTTTCGGAAATTACGATGATATAAAAAGAGACTTTATTTACAGAAAAATTTATCCTATTTCTGTTGGTATTTCCATGATTACATTTGGACTTACCTTTATGCTTATAAGTATATTAGCATATTATAAGGAACCTGAAATCTTAAGTCTCGTATATAATTCAATGCTTTGCACTGTAATAGGTATATGGATTCTATGCTACTATAATGTCACTTTCCTGTTTTTAAATGTTACCTATGAAACCACATTGGAATACATATCTATGTACACGATTGTGCCGCTGTCTTTTTTAATATTAAAAACTATTAATAAATCTTATTTTAAAATACAGATAGACATAATAACTTATATTAGTGCACTGGTTTCAATCGTTTTAATTGCCTTGCACTTCCTTCATATTGTTCCTATAAACCGAGGACTTCCTTTATATCATGTTTTCATAATATTAGGTTTTGCATCGCTTTTGGTTGTTCGAAATATGGATCTTCAAAAGAGAGAATTTTCAGAATCTCACAGAACTATTTTGCGCTCAATTTTGACCTTTATTCTTTTCTTTTTTGCACAGATGGTTGTTTATTTCCTGCAATTATGGAATTTGATAGAACCCAATGTTCTTACTGACAGCTTCCTTGCAACAGGTGGCCTTACTATAGTAGCAGCCCAAACCTATAACTATCTTGTTTATATTGCAGACTCATTTGCCCGTAAACAGGAAAATGCTTCTCTAACCCACCTTGCCTATGCAGATGGACTTACCAATCTTTCAAATCGATCAATGTCTGAAAAAATAATGGCTGACCTTGATAAGGAAGATATTGATTATTGCATAATCAGTATGGATTTAAATGGACTAAAAACTATAAACGATGAATACGGGCATGTGGCAGGCGATAAATATATAACTGATTTTGCCAAAATCCTTACAAATTGTTTTGAACCATTCGGAACATGCTGCCGAATTGGTGGAGATGAATTTATAATTATTATTCCTGAAACTACAGAAGACAATGTAATTGCCCTTATTGAGAAGGCAAAATCCGCTCTTGGCGTATTAAATGCACTATATGCCGGCTTTACCAGAAGTGTTGCCTGCGGATATGCATTTAAACATGACTATCCCGATGATGACGCCCATACAATTTATCTTAAAGCAGATGAAAATATGTATGCACAAAAGAAAAAGATGCATAAAGAGCTTGGAATACTTACAAGAGTTTAATTTGATATAAAAAAGAGTCCTTTGAGGTATTATTTCATAATAATTTTCTCAAATGGACTCTCTTTTTATCTTATATTAAACAGAACTCTGCATATTCTATATCTTACAAGAATAGCTCTTATTACCAGTGGCAAAACAAATGATGCAATTATACATATTATAACTGATGGCCATGCCGGAAATCCGACTACCTTATATAAGATAGTTCCAAGCGCGGATCCAAAAAACGGTTGCTGAAACAAATATAATGACATTGACTTTCTGCCAAGCCATCTTAATTGAACAGGGGATTTTTTCTTTTTCATCTGTCCATACCATGAAATGGAGGTAATTGCAAATAATGGTATTGCCAGTGCCAGGATATAATTTCTATAAAAATCATTCAATCCCATAAATGCGTATATTCCATATGCTATCATCCATAAGAAAAAGCATGCGATACCTACCCATTTATTTATACGTTTTCTATACATATAAATTCCAAGAGTAAAAAACATAAAATATAAAAGGCCACTCATCCATGCCATAGAAATAGATGTATCAACATTTATTTCTATAAAATATGCCGCAACTGAAATAATTATAAAAACATAATCTCTTTTTACATATTTAAAAATAAGATATGCAATCATTTCATAAATAAAAAGAACATATAGAAACCATACATGAATAGAAAAATGATTATTACCAATAATCAAACCAATCAGGAATCTTAAGAAGCTTATATTTCCATATCCAAGATTTTTCATCATTGGACCGGTAAATGGTAAAAAATTAGTAATTACAAATATTATATAAACTATGGCTGAGTATGAAAAATATGGTAGCATAAAACTTAATAATTTCTTTTTAGCGAAATCTTTCAGACTCATTTCCATATATCTCTTACTGTTCAGTTTTACACTACAGCCAGATAAAAAAATCATAAGTGGCATTGAAGACGTACTCGTAAATGCATAAAAAAGATTGACTCCATAATCCTGGTTTCTTATAACACTAGTACAGGAATGAATGAGCATCGCCATAATAATGCCGATTCCTCTGGCTATATCAATCCATTCAACTCTCTTTTTCATTTTATTTTTTAATCCAATCAATTCGAATTTGGTATTATTTAAATCTCATCCCACAAAATGTATTATACCAATATCTTTATCATTACGATATATTGCATTGGAAACTTTTTAAAAAAATAAATTATTGATTTTCTGATGAGAATCAATAATCTATAAATTATAAAGCCATATATAAAATTGCGCCTATCACACCGGAACCAGCCATAACATAAATAGGATTTGGTTTCCATATTCTTAATATTATAAG
>JAILEJ010000190.1 GCA_024688095.1 Butyrivibrio sp. | reverse complement strand
CATTCACCTTCAATAGGTGATACAACAAGAGTATCTGATATATTTGAGGTTGCAAGCTTTAGATAATCTTCTGATAAAAGCTGTCTCTTAATTCCATCATTACAGGTAATCATGCCATTATTGTAAATGATATATAGGAATTTAAATATATCCATTGGAGTAGCCATAAGTCCTGAACCGCCCATTGAGATTCCAAATGGATCAGTTATCATATAGGAATTTTCAGAAAAATCAATATATTTGAGGAATCTATCTTTCATATAATCGAGCATTTTCATTCCGGTTAGCTTTTCTACAAGGGCAGAAAGGGTATGAGCTGCTGAGGTATCATAATGGAAAACTGTTCCGGCCTTATGAGTAGGAGCTACTGTAAAAAAGCTTTCAACCCAATCGGTATTCATATTTACTTTATAAGTACTTGCAGCATGACAGGTTCTCATTTCGAGCATGTTTCTTATGGTCATGTCAAGGATAAATGGATGAGTATTATCATTTACATATTCAGGATAATAGTCACATATTTTATCATCAAGACTGATTTTGCCTTCTGCAATAAGAAGAGAAACAGCAATAGATGTAAAGCTTTTACTTATAGAAAACATTCTATGTAGAGTATCTTTTTCGTAAGGATGATAATATTTTTCAAAAATAAGTCTGTTATGACGCATGATGATGAAGCTGTGCATTGGAACATGTTTAGAGTCTATGTCCTTTAATGTATTTAATATGCTAAAAGAAGATACACCAACTTCCTCCGGAATAGCTGTTTCAAATTTAAACATTGTAAGTACCTCGTAGTAGTATGATTTTTATATAAACACCTGATTATTGTATCATGAATCTCTTACATATAAATGAATTAAAAGAAATTGTTGTCTTAAATCATTATGATGTGTATAATTTAAATGCGAAATAATGATTTTTGGTTAATAAAGGAGATAATGATGTCATCAATATTGCAGGACGACCAGATTTTTAACAATGAAGTTCCATTTTGCAGAGTCTATTCTATGGAAAGCAAGAAAGAGTTAGAAGCTAGATTTTTGGCACATAGAATTTCATATTATATTGAATGGCAGGATTTAAACTTTTTTCAACGACTTTTTTCTGGTAAATCAAGTAAATCCATTTGTACCTTTAAGCTTAACAAAGCTGATTTAGACAGAGCTAAAGAGCTTGTTGAAGGTATCGAAGGATTGAAGTTAAAGAGTTATGGGGACAAGAAAAAAAGTAATTGAGTTTGAAATTTAGCCGGGGAATTAAAGCCCCGGTTTTATTTTGGCAATAAAACTTATGCCGGTTTGTTATTGAAGTGTTTTATAATCCGGCATATAAACAGAAAGTGTAGAGAGATAATTATGGCATACAAAAATAATGGTTTTGATCGCGGACAGGCGAAGAGACCTTCAAAAGATTTTAATAAAGATGGTAAAAATATTAAAGCTAAAAGCAATAGGATTCAGAATGAAAAGAAAGGAAGCAGAACGCCGGTAAAAGAATTCTTTATGGATGAAATGGACTGGGAGCCACCAAAGGATGCTTTTAAGAAAGCGGGTAAACAAAATAATAAAGACAAAACTGCACCAAAAAAAGGATCTTATAATAAGCAGAATGCTGAAAAAGGTTTTGCAGTAAAGTCTAAAAAGGCAGGCTCGTATAAAGAAAAGGATAATAAAGAAAGCAAGGGTAATTCAAAAAAAAGCCGCTGTCCTTATTTTTATAAATGCGGTGCCTGTCAGATGATAGATGTTCCCTATGAAAAGCAGCTTGAGATAAAGCATGAGCGTGTAAGCGAACTTCTCGCTCCTTTTACAAAGGTTGAATCTTTTATTGGTATGGATAAGCCTGATCACTACAGATGCAAGGTTCATGCAGTGTTTACACATGATAAGAAGGGCAATCCTCAGACAGGTATATATAGTGAAGGCACACATGATGTTGTTCCGATTGAGCAGTGTTATCTTGAAAATAAAAAGGCAGATGCAATTATCAGAACCGTAAGGGATTTGCTTAAGTCATTTAAGATTAAAACCTTTGATGAAAATAATGGATTTGGTCTTTTTAGGCATATACTTATAAGAGTTGGACATAATAGTGGAGAGATTATGGTGGTGCTGGTTTTGACATCACCAATACTTCCATCCAAGAATAATTTTGTTAAAGCTCTGCTTAAGGAACATCCGGAAATTACAACTATTGTACTAAATGTAAATGATAAGCAGACCAGTATGATACTTGGTGATAAGGAAAAGACACTTTACGGACCAGGATACATAACTGATACAATGTGCGGAATGAATTTTAAAATCAGTCCAAAGTCCTTCTATCAGGTAAATCCGGTTCAGACAGAGATTCTGTATTCAAAGGCTATTGAATTTGCAGATCTTAAAGGAGACGAGCTTGCACTTGACTGTTATTGCGGAGTTGGAACTATTGGAATAATAGCAAGTCCACATGTAAAAAAGGTTATTGGCGTAGAATTAAACAAAGATGCAGTTAAAGATGCAAGAATAAATGCCAGGATGAACAGCATAACAAATGTAGATTTCTATGCAAAAGATGCAAGTGAGTTTATGGTAGAACTTGCGCAGGAAGGTGGCAAAGTTGATGTAGTATTTATGGATCCTCCACGATCTGGTTCAACTCCGGTATTTTTGAGCTCTTTATTTAAGCTTGCACC
>JAILEJ010000047.1 GCA_024688095.1 Butyrivibrio sp. | reverse complement strand
TACATCAGATACTTATTACACAGTAAATGGAGGAGCAGCGACCTATAGCACAATTGGAACAGAAACGGCAACATCAGCTGGATTAGAGATAATATTTACTGGTGATTTGGAATTTAAGACACCACAAAGTGGATATTGGGGTAATAATCTATATATCGGAAATTATCAGATTAGAGTAAGAGGAGCAGATTTTCCAGAAACCAGTAATAATAAAGAAAGAAATGTAATATATTATAGTAATAGTAATTATGATAATGGAAATCTATATTACTGGTTTGATCGTGAGTGGAATAATATGGATTCTGTGACATTAAAAGGAGTTTCATATGGAGGTTACAATAATAATAGGCCTTACTTTACTTATGCTTTGGAAAATCTGATATATGTTTATGAAAGTGAAACAACAATAAATGTGACAGATTCAGCTGGAGAAGGACAAATTTGGTATTATAAAGGTGATTATTATGTACAGACTAGAAGTAATGGTGATTTAGGAAATAGTACAATACAAGATATTTTTGAATCGAATAATTATTATCATCCTTATGTAAAAAAACTTTATTTATGGAAATCATATTAATAGTAGGAGGGATAGGACATGAACATTGACCAGCAACTGATAACTTTTTTGCAGGCAGCAAAAGATAACAGTGCATCTGACCTGCATATTGCAGCAAATTCAAAGCCAATGTACAGAATTCATTCAAATCTTACAGCGCTTGACGGACAGCCTGTGTTGCAGGCAGAAGACACGAAAAGATTGTTATACAGTCTTCTTGATGATATGCATGTAAAAGAGTTTGAAGAATTTGGTGAAACGGACCTTTCATTTGGCGTTGATGGGATAGGACGATTTCGTGTAAATGTATATAGCCAGAGGGGCGCATGTTCAGCCGCTCTAAGACTTATGAGTTCAACTATTCCGGATCCCGAAAAGCTTGGACTTCCGCCATCAGTAATAGACCTTGCCAATAAACACAGTGGTCTTGTTCTTGTCACAGGTCCTACTGGTTCAGGTAAGTCAACTACACTTGCAGCTCTTTTGCAAAGGATCAATACAACAAGAAGAGCTCATATAATTACCCTGGAAGATCCTATTGAGTACCTGTATGAAAATGACCTTTCGCTCGTAGACCAAAGGGAAGTTGGACAGGATACAAAATCCTTTGGAAATGCGCTTCGAGCAGCTCTCCGTGAAGACCCGGATGTAATCCTTGTAGGAGAAATGCGTGACCTTGAGACAATAAGTACCGCAGTAACAGCTGCAGAGACCGGCCACCTAGTATTCTCGACACTTCATACAATTGGAGCGGACTCAACAATTAACCGTATTGTAGATGCTTTCCCTGAAGGTCAAAAAGACCAGATTCGTACGCAGCTTGCAATGGTTATGGAATCTGTTATTTCCCAGAGACTTATACCAAAGGCAGATGGCACTGGACGAATAGCCTGCATGGAAATCATGCACTGCACATCAGCTATCAGAAGCCTTATTCGTGAGGATAAGACCTACCAGATACCAAGTATGATCCAGACAAGCCGCCAGCTCGGAATGGTAAGCATGGACGTATCTCTTATGGAGGCATATCAAAAAGGAATAATCTCCAAAGAATCCGTTCTCGAATATGCTGTTGATAAAAAAGAGATGGAAAATAAATTCGGAGCAGCACCTATGCCATCAGCAGCTGACCAGATGCAGGGCTTTGGCAATAAGGGCAAAGGACTGTTTGGGTTGTAAGCCTTCGAGGAAATGTTTTTTGAAGCCAGTATTAATTTAAAATTTAACTATTTTCATCTAATGAAAATGAAAAAATATCCGAAAGAATTATTAGAGGAATCATTATATATATTGTACTGGCCAGTACGACTCCCATTTATAAAAAAATTTTCGAGAAATTTTTAAAAAATGGTTCTTTGGTAGTTTATAGTCGTATAAATAAAAGACATCAATCCTTTGAATCGCTTAAATAACGTGATTTATATGATTAGGAATAAGTTATAAAAAAACGATTAAATATCATAAAAAGACACAAAAGATAGTACACAAAAGTTTGGTTTAGGATTAAAATAAATTTAGAGTATGTGAAGCGATAGGTGAACTACGCTCATAACTAATACACAATACACATAAAGAAGCTTTGTTGGATAAGGAAACTACGATAGGCGAAAATGTGTAAAAAAACAAAATCACATGAGGAGGTAAGATTTATGTTTAAGAAACTCAACAATTTAAAGAAAGATAAGAAAGGTTTTACACTCGTAGAACTCATCGTAGTTCTCGTAATCCTGGCAATCCTGATGGCAGTTCTCATCCCTGCACTTCTTGGATGGATTGATAAGGCTAGAAATTCACAGGTAACAACAAATGCAAATGCAGCTCTTGTAGCAGCACAGGGACTTGCAGATGAGTATTATGGAACAACTACTAGTTCAATAACAGCTGCAAAGGCTAAATCCTATGTAAAAGCTTCAAAAATTGATGAATTGGCAGATATTACAGAATCATTTTCAATTAGTGCTACATTTGGAAGTGGAAGTGGACATGATGTATGTGTAATTAAGAAATTTGTATATACTTCTGAATCTGGTAAAACAGCGACTTGGGAGATTGATACAGGTACTTGGGAAGTAAACTAATGATTTTTTAATCAATGTCTTTAGGGGTTGGAATTTTCTAGCCCCTTTATTTTTAACAAGTAAAATAATTACTATAATAAAAGGATAAGAGTATATTTTCATCTGATTGCTTGAGTGAAATATAATTCTTATCCTTTTTTTATTTTATTTCTATATTTTAGTAACCGTTACTTTCTTTGGCATTCCTGCCTTCTTTAATTTCTTTGTATATTTCTTAATCTTAGCCTTTGGTACCTGAATAACTGCATTTTTGTTAATTTTAGTAAAAGCTTTATCTCCAATAGATTTCAACTTTTTGGATTTAATAGTCACGGATTTAAGTTTTTTTAATTTGAAAAAGGCTTTTTTACCTATCTTTGTAATATTTGCTCCGATTGTAATTGTAGTAAGATTTTTACAGTCTTTAAAAGCCTCATCGCCTATTGAAGTTACTTTATACTGTTTACTGCCAATTGCTATTGTTTTTGGAATATCAATTGTTGTAAGTGTAGTCTTACTAACTCCAGTAACAGATGCTTCAGTTTCGCTGGTTGTGGTATAAACATAAGAACCAACGGTTTTAACTATTCCGATTTTAGTAGTGCCATTAAATACAATACTATTATTTGAAGCATAGGTTTCAGCAGCTGTATCATAGTAACCACTTATTATAAATCCAGGAACAAGTCTTGTTCCTGCTTCACTTTTGTAATATCCAATACTATATTTACCAATTTTTGTAACAGAGTAAGGAATTAAGATATTTTTCAAATTTGGAGAATCATAAAAAGCATTTGCGCCGATTGATACAAGTCCTTCAGGAAGAGTTGCACTTGTAAGAGAACTACAATATGAAAAAGCATCTCCGTTAATTGAAGTAATATTGTCAGGTATTGTAATTGATGTCAAACCTGAATAAGAAAACATTGAACCCTCTATTGTTTTCAATCCTTTTGGAATTGTTATTGATGTAAGTTTATAGCATTCATAAAATGATGAGCCACCTAAAGAAGTGAGTGTATCAGGTAGTGTTATACTAGATAGCGATGTACAGCCATAGAAGCATGAACCTCCAATTGTGGTTACACTTGAAGGAACTATCATAGAAGTAAGATTGGTACAATTTGAAAAGGCAGATCCCCCAATCGAAGTAATGCTTGAAGGAATTGTAATAGATGATAATGAAGTACAATTATTAAAAGTAGAACTTCCAATTTCTGTAATTGTATTTGGGAGATTTATAGAAGTTAGTTTTGTGCAGCCATTAAATGCACCATTCCCAATTAAATTCAGCACACTGCTTGTTATATTTATTGATTCTATCGTTGTATTTTTGTAGAATGCACTGGTTCCGATTGTATCAATGGGATATGAAATTGTGATTTGTGTAACATTATTTGAATAATCAGATTTTGAAGAAAAGGCTTCTTCTCCAATAGCAGCAACGGGATAATCTGTTCCATTATAATTGACAGATGAAGGAATAGTGATAGATGTTTCTGCACCTGAATAACCAATTATGACTGCTTCATTTGCTTTTATTTCATAGGTAAAATCATTAACAGTAGTTTTAGGATAATCAGCATTTGATTCAAATGAATAAAAATGAAATGCGGTAAGAATAAAGAATAGTGTAAAGACTAAAAAAAGGTTTTTAGTCTGATTGAAATAATTATACATAAAAATCACCCCTCGAAATATGTTCAAGATTAATCATCTTACCATTTAATTGTAAACGCTATTTACGAGGGATGCAAATTAAAAGTAGATAAAAATTTAGCCGTAATATTACGGAACAAATCTATTCCATTTCTGAGCTTTTTTATCAAGTATCATATTGTATTGAACATAGTTAAGCTTTAGAAGCTTGTCAGCATTTGGTGCAAGTGCATAGTTTGAATAGTAGTTTCCATCGTTGTCCCAAACACCGATAGCTGTTATGGCAGGTGTTTCTTCTGAAATCTTATCAAGCATTTTGTCATAGTCAGATAGCTCAAGTCCTGCAAGCTTTAAAGTAGTTGTTCCAAGATAATTTGTGGAAAGCTTATTAAGTCCATTTTTATTAAGGTTATCGACTTCATCGATATCGTAGTTTGCCCAGATTATATAGGGTACGTAGTAGCCGCTTACAGCCTGCAGCTGCTCATCCTCCCATGCAGGGTGTTCACTTAGAAGGAGCTTTGTTTCATCATCAAAGGATGGCTGATGGTCGCCGTACATTACTATAATCGTTGGCTCATCTACATTTTCAAAATATTCGATAAGTCCCTTTAAAGCAGAATCAGACATTTTTATAAGTGATAAATAGTTATTAAGAGATTCGGAGGCTTCAAAGTTAGTAACCTTAACTGGCTCTTCAAACTGGTAACTGCTTCCGGTGTAGCCGCCGTGATTTTGCATGGTTACATTAAAGCAGAAGAAAGGCTTGTCATCATGTTCCTCGTACATTTCAATAACCTTTCGGTAATCTGCTTCATCACTTAGAAGAGACCTTGGAAGATCCTCTGCAGCGAAGTCACTTAAATAATTGTTTTCAAAAACTTTTTCATCAAATCCTAGATAGCTGTAGGCGCTGTTTCTGTTATAGCCTGTTGAGTAGTAGCAGTGATAAGCCAGCGTGTAATATGGGTTTGCCTGAGCCTTTAGAGCTTCAACAAGTGATGGAACAGGCTGCTTTAGATACTGGGTAAAAACAACAGCTCCATAAGGAAAATATTGGAGAGATGCTCTTGATAAAACTTCAAATTCTGTATTAGAGGTAGGGCCACCAGTAACAGACATATTCAGATATCCTTTTTGAGTATTCTCTGAAAGGCTGTGAATAAAAGGCATATAGTCAACATCTGTTTCGATGTCTGCAGTGATAGACAGGTCGGAAAATGCCTCGTTTTGAATCATTATGATATTAGGAGAAACGCCTCCAAGATCAGTTACATCTTTTTCCTCATAGTCAGAGAGTTCTTCATCTATAATCCCATCGACATTTTCAGCTGCATATCCATCAACAGTAATGTTTCTCGAAGCATCCATATTTGAGAGAAAGTATGGGATATAGCCAAGATAGGCAACGCTTTCATTGTAGTCCCAGTGAACCCCAAATACGTGATTATACAGGAATCCTGTTTTAAAAGAGATACCTATGAAAGCAATTAATATAAATTCAAAAATGGCTGTTTTTAGCCAGTTTCGTTTGGCTGCAAAAATCTGTGGCTCTTTTATCTTTTTTACTATAAGAAGAGTGATTACAAAGAGAGCAAGGGTAAACCAAAGCCAAAGGGTTGGGGAATAGGTGTAATTTCCAACAACCTCAAGCGCAGTTCGTATAACTGTAAGGTCACCAAACATAATGTAATTGCCGCGGAACTGATATACGATGTCGTTTGCAAGTCCGATGGCAAAGGCGACCAAAAGCGAAATGATTGAAGCTGTGCGAAGGCGTCGTATCAGTATCAGGAAAAAGAGCTGCAAAAGCAGCCAATAAAGGCAGTTAAAAAATAGCATATAAGAAACAAACTGCATCTTGCTTCCAACCTGGAATTCCAGAAGGCAGCAGCAGATAATTGAAACGACGATCAGATGTATAGCGGTGTATATGCGCGGATAAGAGATATAGAAATGTTTGGCACCATAGAATAGCTTTTTAAAATCAATAAGGCATAGAGCAAGGAAAAAGAAGGCAAAGAATACTCTGAAAAAATCCTGTATCCTTCCAATCAGGCAGTTGTGAAAGGTATCATTAAAAAAGTCTCTGCCAAAATTTAGTATGTAAACAGCAATGATTATGCCAACAGCCCATCTGCCAAGCTTTATAATTGAAGCCATATGTGGATTTTCTTCAAAGAATTTTTTTCCCGAAAGGTAGTCCTGCTTATCTTTAAAAAGAGCAATGAGAATAAAGTTAAATATAACCAGCAAAGATGTCATGAGGTATCTGCTGGAGTATAGTCTTATAACATTGAACATAGGGGCGCTTTGGATTTCGGCGGATGTGTTAGAGCCGGAGACTTCAAAATTTTCTGCCTGCCCGCTGTAAAGCCTGTATGCAGCAATAAACTGATCTATATCCATTAAGAGAACGAGAAGAAGTCCTGCGATAACAGCAATGATAATTTTAGTAAGAGTTTTTCTGCGCGATAGATTTTTTTCCATAATAAATATGATTCCCCCAAGAAATTTATTATGTTTATATGATAGCACAATATCGGAATATCAAAGCATTCAAATTTTTTTGAAAAAAAGCTAAAGTGGAATTGTAGTTAAGCCGATATAATAAGTTTATTAAAATACTATAAAAGTGCTGATTTTTTGGAAAGAATGTTGTAGTATAAAAATAACTTAATACGATTTACATCAAAGGTACAGCCAGGGAAACCTGGTGTCACAAAGCTAAAGGGGCCGAAGAAAGTGGCTAGCCAGTTACAGAAATGGAGTTCTATCACTGGCGGAATTGGCCGGTGATTTTTTTTACATATAAATTAGAAATGGATGTCTGATAAGTGAATAGGTTCTTTGGATAGTAGGAAATGGATGTCCTGCAGATTGTTGAAAACGGATTTTCAGAAATAGAAAATGGATTTTCTATTTATATTTCGGAAATGGATTTCCTTACTTTTTTTCGCGAAGGGATTCGCAGGTTTTGTAAGAAAGGAGGTCGCAAATGAGTATGTCAGCAATTGCCAGCAGTTATGGACAGAATGCTTCAAAATACTATCAGCAACTATCCAGTGGTAAGAAGATTAACAGTGCTTCAGATAATGCTGCTGGTTTAGCTATAGCTGAGAAACAGAAGGCTACAATTACTCAGGCCAGAGTTAATGCACAGAACATGAAGTCATATCAGGACAGAGCTAATGTTGCAGATGCAGCAATGAGTGGAATGACTGAATATGCGCAGGATAACAGTGCATTAAGTATTAGAGCGATGAACGGCACAATGTCTTCATCGGATCTTGGCGCCATTGCAAATCAGATGTCACAGAACAGTGCAGGTGCAAGTGGACTTGCAGCTACAAAGTTTAATGAAGGAAATGCAGTTAGTTCTGAGGCAGCAGATTCTTTGAATCAGAGTTTTGATCTAAGTTCAATAGACAGTGCATTGGCATCAATAAATAGTGCGAGAAGTACTAATGGGGCAGAAAGCAATGGTTATGCTTATTCTTCAGCTGTAAGTGAGAACTCGGCAGCTAATCTGTCATCAGCATTAAGTTCTCTTACTGATACTGATATGGCAGAAGCTTCATCTGCACTGAAGAGAGAGCAGACAATTGATTCTTTTAAAGTCCGGATGCAGAAGGACATGATGGAACAGGAAGCCCAGAAACAGAATATTAATATGTTCGTCTGATGCAAAAAAGTTTTCTTGTTTTTGTTTGAGAGGGAAGAAATAATATAAAACGGAACGCGGTTTAACCGGGTTCCGTTTTTGGTTGTAAGAGTTATGGGAGAGATTTGTGATTATATCGGTTGTGGGAGAGATCTGTGATTATTTCAGTTGCAGGAGAGATCTGTGATTATTTCAGTTGTGAGATACTGAGAGTATTAGGAAAAGTTATTGTCTGTTAAAGTGATTAGACGTGTAATGGAGATGTTGTAAGTGGATACGAATAGTTATTACTTATTAAAGTGAATAAGTGATTATATGTGTAATAGAGATGTAGCAGGGGCAGTGGAATAGATATTGGCTGCCTAAGCGATTATACATGTAATGAAAGATGTAACAGCGTAGTGTAATAGCTACTGCCTGTTGAAATAATCCAGGTCTGCATAGTAGTAGGTTCTGATATAACCATCTGTTGATACGACTACAAATTCACTTGTGGATTCAAGGAAATATACATCATCTCCATCCTCAGCTTCAAGCTTATGAAGTGAGTCTGGATTATTGATTACATAGTTTGCAGCTGCAACATATTCATCAGCATCAGCAAATCCCATCTCAATTCCATGCTTTTCATAATGACTATTTAGAAGTTTGTTGTTTCTAAAGGTGTAAGTAACAGTGGAAATGCCTTCCACAGAATAATCTTCAGACTCATCATAGACAGAAGTGGAATCGGATGAATCATCTTCGGTTGTAGTGGCATCGGATTCTTCATCAATTAAACTTAGAGATTCAGAAGAATAAGTAAATTCTTGTGAACCGGCAGATTCAGATGAATCTGTATTTGAAGTTGTTATGGCTGAATAAATAAAGCCAATAATTACAAGTGCAGTTAAAATAACTAATCTTTTTGAATTGTTGTTTTTCATAATAATTGCTCCGTTTAGTAAGAATTGTTTTTAACAGACTTTGTTGAAAGGATTTCGTAGCTTTTGAGATGAGAATTCTTTTATTGAAAAGTTTGTTG
>JAILEJ010000356.1 GCA_024688095.1 Butyrivibrio sp. | reverse complement strand
AGTCTTATAATACTCAGCCTTACATTTGTACATTTCTTCGTCTGCCCGTCCAAATACATCTGCAAACTCTGAGTCTAGTCTAGGACTATAAACAGCTGCACCCTTGGAAATAGCAAGCTCTTCTTCATATCTTTCATTATCATTGTTGAAATTTCTCAGCTGTTCATCAAAACGAGCAAACTGCCTAAATATCTCTTCCTCAGAATCGTCATCAGAAAAAGCCACGAACTCATCTCCACCTACACGATAAACCTTATCCGCTCCAAAAATAGTTCTGATATTAAGGGCAGCATCTTTAATCATCATGTCTCCATACTCATGTCCTCTGGTATCATTCATTTTCTTTAATCCGTTTACGTCAAAGACATATATGGTAAATTCAGCCATATTTTCTCTAATAAGTCTTTCCTGCCTTGTCTGCTCATCAAGATATGCACCTTTATTTCGAACACCTGTCATAGCATCAAGATAAGCCTGTCCATGAATATAATCTATGTATTTTCCAAGTTCTAAACTCATTTTTCTTATACTATCAGCAAGAGAACCGATTTCATCCTGTGAATAATATTCAATCGTCTGTCCAAGTTCTCCCTTTGCAATACGTGATGAAACATCTGTCAGTTCCTGTATAGGGTCTACAATTTTTTTGGTCATACGCATAGACACAAATAGCATAGATATCAGCGCTGCCAAAAGAATAGCGGAAAGTTGAATGATCATTACATTTCTCAATCTAAAAAGTTCTGATTCAGGAGTAGAAATAGTAAAAATCATTCCATTTTCAAGTCTGTTTACCATTATTCTGTATTTTAATGTTCCTACGGAATATTGATAATTCTGTTTTGTATTTAAGTATTCATCTGTACAAAAATTGCTTAATGCTGATATTTCTTCAGTAAATTGTTCCTCATCCAATCCACCTGGATGATTTATATGATATAAAAGCGCTCCTCCCTTACTAAATAAAGCACCCGTACTTCCCTGATAATTTATTTTATCTATAGTCTGGTGAACCAGTGTCATATCAATATCCATTCCAAGTATTCCCAGAAACTCGTTTCCAAGATAAACCGGGGTAACATATGAAATCATATAAACATTAATATTTTCATTAGAATAAGGTTCCATCCAGGTAGGCGCCCCAGTTTTTAAAGGTTCATAGTACCAGCCTACATGTTCTAAATCATTCTCATCATATTGAAGAATATCCGTCGGAGTAAGATTTTTAAATTCTCCGTCCGCCGATTTTGACAGGAAAAAGCCTGACGTTCCACCATATAATTCCGGATCAGGTCTGAAATATATCGCCTGAACATTATCAATAATATTTGCTGTACTTCTGGCTCTGTCCTTTAATTCATCATATATTCTCTGGCGGTATGCTTCTCCCACTTTATATTTATTGATTGTAACATTTGATATAAGATACTCCTGAAGCACATTAACAGCTTTTTCAACATCACCAAAATAGTTATTTAGCTCCGTTGTTTTTTCTTCATTCAAAACCTCCATTGACTGAGTAGAATGAACTTCAATAGCCGTGACCAGATAATAAATACCAATTGATGCCAATGCAAAAAATACTAATAAAATAGTTCCAAAGAAGGCACCAATAAGTCTTGTACGGATAGACTTCATAGCATTACCCCCTCTTTACGTTGTTTCCGCCAAGTTCTTTAACCAGGTATAAGTTTTGTATGGCTCTGTAATAATTTTTCTTTAAATTATCATTCAGATTTATTTGAGTCAGACCAACTGAAACCGTTACCTGTCCAATATTCTCAACAGCCTTGCAAAACTGTCTGCATGCCTCATCCGCCTCTTCTATAGATACTTCAAGAAGCACAACAAAAGAATTATTATTCCAGCGAATAATCTGTCCCTTCTGTCCAAGAATTTCTTTTGCGGTTCTTACAACAGAGAGAATGATTCTTTCATAACTGGGAAGCTTCTTAATTTTGTCAAAATCATCTATGCTAAATTCAGCTATACATTTATATTGTGTTGTATTTAGATTACCTTTTTCACCATAAATTTTTATAAAATAATCTCTATTAGGAAGTCCCGTCAAATCATCGATATTCTGCATTTTAGATATTCCAGCCGATGGTTCAGTCTTCATATTTATGGATGCCATGAATAAAATAGCAACCAAAGATACCAGAATCAAAACTTCAACAAAAAAGAAAACATAGTTATATGTTACATGTCCATAGGAAGTATCACTTCTTACAACAAGATACCAGCCAAGCTCTTCTATATATTTTGTGATTACAAATCCGTCTATTCCATATGTATTATACAAATATTCTTCTTCCATCTTATCCGGAAGTGTTATACCTGTAACATAAGATGAATGAACAGCATCTAATCTGCTACTCATTTGAATTAGTCCATCTTCAGATACATAATCTGTTCTTACTCCATATACCTTCTCGAATCTTGCAAGCAGCTTACGAATATCTTCAGTCTCAATACCAACTCCAGACACTCCCAAGAGATTTCCTTTATCATCTTCAACTCTTCCATCGACAAATATCGTTAGTCTATCTCTGTTAACCTGATCAGTAGATGATTCAAGCTCGTAGTTTTTACCATTTTGAAGAAAAATAGTATACCAGGTATCAAATGAATCATTTTCAGGATCTATCGTTTTATTAAGGCCCACATAACTATAATAATTTTTACTAAAATCAGAAATAACGTAAACTGATGTAAAGCCGAATTTTTTCTGGATAGAATTTAGATAATTGCGCATCTTAAGTACCATATCATCCACATTATAATCCGACTCATTTTCAAGAAGAACTCTAAGAGTTGAATCCTGGCTCATCATTCTTGAAACAGTAATTGCTTCTGAAAGCTCTCCTCTTACAGAACTGTCTACCATTTCTGCAATCAAAATATTATCAATCTGATTGTCCTCATGATCAACTCCCACAAATATATATGCAATTATAGATAATAGGACTGCGGCTACTATCAAAAAGACCGCTATCCATTTGAATGAATATTTTCTCATTCATCTTCTCCATTATTTTTGAATATATATAATTCCAAATGTACCTACTCCACAATTTATAGATATTGCAGCCGAAGCTCTACGAAGCACTATTTTATCAATACCACCTTCAGTTTTAAGCCTATATTCAAGGCCCGTCAGTTCTTTTTCTTTAAGTCCAACATACCCTACAAAAACCTTAGATGTATCAATTTTATTTTTGTTTTTAAGAATTTTTCGTATATATGAATTTTTAGCACTGTTCATGTTTCCAAATTTAACTCCTCCAACAGTAAGGTTATCTCTTTTCATTACTATTACAGGATGTAACATAAGTGCATTAGCCAGCCTTCCAACCCCTTTACTGACTTTTCCAATATATGTCATGTACTCTAGATTATCTATCAGGAAGGAGGTTCTTATTTTTGACCGCAATACCAACAAATATGACAATATCTCAGGAAGACTTTTTCCTTCTTTAGCCATTTGATCTGCTATTACAGCCATAAAAGCCACGCCTCCGGATACCTGTCCAGAATTAACAACTGTTACATTTTCCATATTTTCTGCGGCTTTCTTAGCCCGATTATAAGCCGTACTTACACCTTTTGAAGTACTAATATAAATTAGATGCCTGGCATAGCAGAGATTCTCTTCAAAAAATAGCTTAAACTCATCTTCCTCAGGAGCCATCGAATAAATAGCATTCTTTCTAAAATTTTTCTTAAAATAGTTAAGCGCACATTCCTGAGATAGTTCAAGTCCATCAAGAAAGCTTGCCTGTTCCGTATATACCCTGAATGGAATAACCGGAATACCTCTCGCTTTAGAAGTTTCCTGCGAAAGATCAGACATACTATCAGTTACTATCATAATTTCACGGCCACCGCGTTGACGTATATTCCTTTCTCTAAGGCTTTCAGCATGAACATGAATCTGCGAATTCAAACCTTCGATATTATCATCTCTTCTCCTGCGTCTGTCTATTGTCTTTTTAGCCCATTCCATATTATATAGAATGTCCAGTGTTTCTATTGGTTTATACACAAGATGTACATGAGAATTTTCAGCTAAAGTATATCCCTCATCACATAGAACTACGACATATACATCTTCCATACTTTCATAATATTCCCTCTTTTGTTCATAAAAGATTTTGTCAACAATAAGACATACTTTTTTATATGCATGAACAAGTTCTGATAGTTCATCTTCATTTTTTACTGCATAAGAAGGTATACATAACTTTTCCGAAAAAACCCTAAATAGCTCTTCATAAAAATTATTTAATTTATCATTAGAATATTCATAATCTTCATATGCAATACACATTTCTGACTTATTATCAAAAAACATACATGGAGCTGCATCTGTTACTCTCTGCGGTATGCTGACGCATACAGTAGTTCCTTTCCCCCATTCGCTTTCTATACGAAAAAAGCCACCCATTTTATCCACAAATCCTGTAACAAGGAAAAGTCCAAGTCCCAGTCCTCCCGGCCTGTACATTGCCGTTCTTCTGTCATTTATCTGTTCAAGGAGACGTTCAAGTGCAGTTCTCTCCATTCCAATTCCCGTATCATTAATTTCAATACATAAATTATATTCTCCGGCATGCGAGTACGTATATATCTTTACCTGAACACCACCTTTTTTTGTATACCTAAGTCCGTTATTTATAAGGTGT
>JAILEJ010000346.1 GCA_024688095.1 Butyrivibrio sp. | reverse complement strand
TACATGTATGCTGATAGCTGTCTTTTTAGCTGGAAGCTTCGCTGGGGAAAGGGAAAACAGGACGGATGCGATTGTTTATACCAGTAAGCTTGGTCATGGGTATACCCTTGCTGCAAAGTTGGCGGCTGGATGTGCCTTTTCCCTTGTAATAAGTGTCGTTATGCTCCTTGCAGCTCATATCCCCGTCGTTATATTCAGTGGACTTCACGGTCTTGGTGCTCCGTGGTACATGGTCATGCCCTTATCCAGGTTATCTATAAAAGCCTGGAAGATGCTATTTATGCACTCTTTAGTTTGCATACTTGGATGTGTGCTTACAGGGCTTCTTACGATGGTTCTGTCGCTGGTTTTTGACAGGTCTATCACAGCAGCTGGGATCATTGTTGTTGCAATTTTGCTGGATCTTTTCGGCAATGTTCCGACAAGCATGCGCCTACTGAGTCAGATAAGATATCTTACGCCTATTACTATATTGCTGAATACAGATATTCCGGATATGCGTTTGACTAAACTGTTTGGGAAATATCTGATATCATTCCAAGTAGGACCTGTTATCTATGTGCTATGTGGGATTATTCTTGTTATTGTAGCAGTCAGCATTTTTCAAAGCCGGCATGAGTGGAAGAAAAATTGAAAAAATTTAATAACAGCTATTAACAATTAACTAATGTTATCCGATAATAAGAGTGTAAGGAATATTTTAGCCATTTTCTGCACTCTTTTTTATTTGTGCAGGAGGGAGTTTACAAGAGTGGGAGGTTCATATGCCAAGAGAAGAGATGCTTCCAAGTGAGAGCGAATGGCTTATAATGGAGACTTTGTGGAATTGTGATCACGATCTTACATCGTCAGAGATAACAGAGAGACTTCCAAAGTCATCCAGCATGACGCAGAGGATGGTAAGGGTGCTTATCAATCGCCTTTGTAAAAAGGGACTTCTTTCATATACAGTAGATCCACATGACAGCAGAGTCTATCACTATACTGCAACTAAAGGAAGGGATGAACTTAGGCGTGAGAAGAGCAGGGCTTTTGCCAACAGCTATTTTGGTGGGAATACTGCCGGAGCTGCATTTGCTTTTTTAGAGAATGAGAAACTTACCAAAGAACAGATTGCAGAACTTGAGGCTATTATAAAGAGATCTAAGAAACAGTAAACCGGGAAGTTGTTAGGAATATCAGATAAGTGCTCACGGATGAGCGCATGGAGGACAAGGAATGTCGTTACAGATGTTTTTTCATGACCTATATGAATTTTTCCATTTTGTATGCGTATATTTTGCGACCATACTTGGTTTTTGTGCGCTTATGTCAGTGATTGTGATAGGGATTATCATGTTGCTCAGAAGTACTTTGCTTTCCAAATCCATATTTGGGAAAGCTGCTTTATGGGCCTTGATGATTCCTTGTTTGTTTTGTGGGAAACTGCACTTTTACGTGGAATCGAAGTTGGGCGTAAAACTCTTTTACTGGTGGTATGCAATCTGTGGCAGGTGGCAGATCATCAGTCTTATGTATATGCTTGTTGGGATCTCCCTTGGAGTTTGGCTCATACTTCGTAGAAGAAAACTGCATAGATTAGTACGGAACCTTGATGACTATAAGGAGAATATTTCAAGATTTAAGGTAAAGATTATTGATGGAGACGTTTCATCTTTCTGCACAGGGTGTATGAAGCCAGTCATTGTTATTCCAAGCAGATTAGAGAATGCTCAGATCCAGACAATAGTTAAACATGAAGAAACACACATAATGCTGGGGCATCTGTGGATTCAGCTGCTATGGGAGATAATTCGAGTGCTGCTGTGGCCCAATGTTCTTCTGCATATCGGTGAAAGATATTTAAAAAGAGATCTTGAAGATGTCTGTGATGCCGTAACGATGCAGCGGAATGATATAGGAGCGATTCAATATGGCGAGATCCTTTTGGATAATGCTAAACGACTATCTGGAATAAGAGGAATTTCTGGAGCCGGAAGCGGGTTGTCTTTTTCCTGGGACGATAACTATAAGGTACTCAAGAAGAGATTAGGAAGAATAATGCAGCACAGGAAATATAATCGTAGTGTAATCGTGATGGGAACGCTGCTGTCTATAATGCTTGTGCTATCGATGATAATTGGGATAAAAACCATATCCTATGCCAGATATAATCCTATGAACCTTTCGGGGATATACAGCGAGGAAAAGATGGAAATACTTGCGTATGATCGTGACGAGTCAATTGTCACTTATGATGATGAGTTTATTTACATCGATTGTGCAGAACTCAAGCGCAAGTGTCCCGAGATTGTTGATGAGAAAAATGACATTTACTTTTGCGTAGGAGGTTACTACAAGTTCCCGGGAATGGGCGGTGGAAGCGATATTGGATGGGTTAATGCACAGACTATAGCAGATAATGATGGAGTCATTAAGACGGAGAAATACAGCGGAATTGATTTCTGGAACAGGATAATCATGTGGCTATAGGCACTGGAAGGGAGGCTTTCATGTCAATGCGGATTGGTGATTATGCAGGCATAAGTGCCGGATATCAGAACAATACAAGTAAAGCAGGTAAGTATAATAATGTACGCGATTATTCAAATTACCTCATGGGAAAATATAGTTGCTTGAAGCCTGGAAATAATGCGGCGGTATCCGTTACCGGTGGGCTTATGCGCAAAGCGATGGCTGATGAAGAAACTGGTGCCTGGCTCGAAAGAGAACTCGCAAAAGCCCCTGATTATATAGCTGCAGCGCAAAAGTCTGCTATAGCCCATGGCTCCACATTGAAATCAGTTTCCATTGAGTTTGGAGAAGAATATAGCACTATGACGACTGTTGGCGTTTTTGGAGATGAGGGTGGAACAGATCCCGAAATAGATAAGTGGCTTGAGAAGGTTAAAGAGAATCAGTCTAAAAAGAAGGAAGAAGAAAAGAAACTTGAGCAGAGGAAGAGCGAAGCTCAGAAATTAGAAAAGAGTTTACAGAAGATTGAGCTAAAGGGTGACAATCTGGAAGATCTGGTGCACCAATTCACAAAGAAGTTGTCTGGAAATAGCTCAGGCATCGAAACAGGAAGCTTTGATGTAAGGGCATAAAAACCATCAAACAAAGGGATTTGAAAGGTGGTGGATATATGATCGGTTGGGAAACTGAGATAAGAGGCAATACCGAACGAAATGTCAAAAGGCTTTATGATATGAATGGCAATCATGTAGGTACTATCTCTATATCACGGCCAAGAAAAACATCTTCAAGCGGAAAGAAAAAGAAATCAGCACTTTAC
>JAILEJ010000040.1 GCA_024688095.1 Butyrivibrio sp. | reverse complement strand
AAGATTTATGTTTAAGAAACTCAACAATTTAAAGAAAGATAAGAAAGGTTTTACACTCGTAGAACTCATCGTAGTTCTCGTAATCCTGGCAATCCTGATGGCAGTTCTCATCCCTGCGCTTCTTGGATGGATTGATAAGGCTAGAAATTCACAGATCACTACAAACGCTAACGCAGCACTCGTTGCAGCACAGGGACTTGCCGATGAGGCATACGGATTAGGTAAGGATCCTACATATAGTACAGGATATGTTACATGGTCTAAAATTAAGAGTTTAACAGATATAACAGCTACGACTAATCCTTCAATTACAGTTACTTATTCAAATACTTATAATGCTACAGGTACATCAAAGAAGATGTATAAAATATCAGGATTTAAGTATGTACAGGATGGTAAGACTGCAGAATGGTCATCAACAACTGGTAACTGGACTGTAACACCTTAATTTCAAAAGCTTTTTGTTTGAGTCGAGACATATAAAAATGTCTCGACTTTTTCATAAAAAAATAATTATAGTAGTTAAAAGGATTGAGGAAGCAATTTAATAAATCATCTAAACAATGCAATTACACCAGGAACAACTGAAAATACAAATATGGCAATAGAAATTAGTTCTTTATATTTCTTTAAATCAAAATCTTTTTCATTAACAATCATAAATATATTTCCCAATATAATTTCATATATAAGAGCAGTACTCCATCTACCGTAATCACATGCAATTCCATAAAGAGCAACAAATACTAGTAGAGTAAAAGGCATTAAAAGAATAATATAAGATTTAAGACTGTGATAGATTTTTTTTGCCATAAAATAAAAGGTGTACAAATATCCGATAAATAGTGGGATATAGAAGACAATGCGAGTAATAAAGTTTTCCACGATATATTGTGGAGTTATGTTAGTCCATTCACTTTCCATTTGTATTGCTTCATTAAATGGAGAGAGAATAATTTCTCTTATTAAATTTGCCTGTAATGGATATTCCCAACCAAGAGCCCTGTCTATAAGTGTTTGAAGAGCTTCATCATAGTTTACAATTGCGTTCTTATATGAGAAGAATTCTAAATAGAAGAATCCCCCAACACATATGCATGTTGAAATTATGCATATAGCTGCATTGGAAGCATACTTTTCTTTATCAGGATTTATTAGCCATCTGTAAACAAGAACAATAAATATGAGAGGAAATGCTTCAAATGCAAACGATGTATGAATCAAAGGACCTATAAAACAGATTACAGGGATAAGCCACATTGTAATGTCATTACGAATTGCAAAATACATAGAAAGAACAGCAAGTAAGAGCATATAAATCTCGAATCTGCCTGTAAGGTATGTAAATAGCGAAGACACAGGAGATATCAGGAATACAAGAAATAATGTAAGCACTAAGATGTCTTTTTTAATTCTTTTCCTAACTATAAAGTAAACAAGAAGGACAATAATAACGCCGCAAACAGCAGAGCTTATAGTTGAATACAGGCGCATGCTATCTAGAGGTATGTAATAGCCAAAAAGTCTGTAGAATATTTCTCCTATGAAAGCTCTTCTTACAAATCCAAAATTTGTATAATTCATATAATAAGAAACTGCTGAATAAGTCGCAGGCGTTGGCTTAAAGTGAATTATTCTTGTAAATAAGATGGCAATCCCTGAGACGAGAATAATCTTATAAAAGTGTGGCTCGAGCTTTTTATAAAGCGGAAGCGAATCAATATTTTTAATAGTGTTGTAGATTTTTTTATAATCGACAACGCAGAGTGCAAGTACAAATCCGGAGAAAAAAACTCTATAGAAATCCTGCTCTCTTCCCACAAGGCAGTTGTGAAAAGTATCATTGAAGAAATCTCTGCCAAAATTTAAAATGAATCCTCCCAATATAATTCCGAGGAGCCATCTTCCAAGTAACACTATTTTGTTTAAATCCGGGTTATCCTGAAATATCTTGTATTTGGAATAAGATTTCTGATCATCTTTAAATAATACAATTATTATAAAACTTATCATTAGAAGTAAAGATGTCTTTAAATACCGTTCAGTATACAAAAGAATTGTAGAGCTAATTGAAAAATTACTTAGTTCCTTCGCTGAAAATGCTGAGGTACTAAAGTCTGAAGCTTTGCCATTATATAGTTTATAAGCTGCAACAAACTGATCTACGTCCATTAAGAAGACAAGTAATAAGGCAATAATAATAGCAGCTAATATATTGGAAAAAAGTTTTTTGTTTTCTGATTTCATTTTTTCTCCCCTCAAAGAAAAATATTACGGAACAAATCTATTCCATTTCTGATTATTTTTATCAAGTATCATATTGTACTGAACATAGTTAAGCTTTAGAAGCTTGTCAGCATTAGGTGCAAGTGCATAGTTTGAATAGTAATTTCCATCCTTGTCCCAAACACCAATAGCTGTTATTGCAGGAGTTTCTTCTGAAATCTTATCAAGCATTTTGTCATAGTCAGATAACTCAAGGCCTGCAAGCTTTAAAGTAGTTGTTCCAAGATAATTTGTGGAAAGCTTATTAAGTCCATTTTTATTAAGGTTATCGACTTCATCGATATCGTAATTTGCCCAGATTATATAGGGGACGTAGTAGCCGCTTACAGCCTGCAGCTGCTCATCCTCCCATGCAGGGTGCTCACTTAGAAGGAGCTTTGTTTCATCATCAAAGGATGGCTGATGGTCGCCGTACATTACTATAATCGTTGGCTCATCTACATTTTCAAAATATTCGATAAGTCTCTTTAAAGCAGAATCAGACATTTTTATAAGTGATAAATAGTTATTAAGAGATTCGGAGGCTTCAAAGTTAGTAACCTTAACTGGCTCTTCAAACTGGTAACTGCTTCCGGTGTAGCCGCCGTGATTTTGCATGGTTACAT
>JAILEJ010000335.1 GCA_024688095.1 Butyrivibrio sp. | reverse complement strand
TTAAATGATCCCCATCATCTTGAAAACAAACAGCCAGAATGTAAGTGAAAACGAACATCCAACTGTAGTAAGCATTATTATTGTCGCTGACATTACTCCATCATGATTCATGTTCCTGGCCATGATAAAGCAGCTTACTGTTGTCGCAGATCCCAGCATAACAAGAAGTGCTACTATCTGCTGATCTCTAAATCCCAGTTTTACTGCAATCGGAATAAACACCGCTACCAAAACGAATAGCTTTATTATACTTGCAATGGCTGCAGGAAGTAATACTTTTTTTGAACTCTTTGGATTAAATGATGCTCCCATAGCCATAAGTCCAAGAGGTGTTGCAAGTGCACCTAGATCACTTACAACTGTTGTAAAAATTTTTCCCTGAGGAATTTTTAGAAGTGAAAAAACAAGTCCTATGAAAATTCCTATGAGAATCGGATTTTTTACTATTCCCTTAAGTGATCCTATAATAAGATCTTTCAAATCCACTTTTTGTCCTTCACTATCTGCTGTAACTGTAAGAATTATAACTGCAAAAATGTTATAAAGAGGGACACTTCCAAGTATCATAAGAGGCGCCATCTGGGTATTTCCATCTCCATAAATACTATGAATAAACGCAAGTCCCAAAAGTGCAGCGCTGCTTCTAAATGCACCCTGTATAAATTCTCCTCTTTCGCCCTTATCTTTGACTATTACCTTTGATATAAGTGATATTACAGTGATACTGACCAGTGTTACTACAAAACAGAATCCTACAAATTTTCCATCCCATGCTGACTTAAAATCCTGAGTTGCCAGATCCTCAAACACCAGAACAGGCAGAGCAATTTTGAAAACGAATTTATTTAAGGAAGCTGTAAATTCTTCATTTAGAAATCCAATCTTTCTAAATATATATCCCAAAACCATTAGTATAAATATAGGCAGAGTTGCATTTATACTAAATATAAAATTTTCCATAATCTCCTCGCTTAAAGCTGTTCACATAATTTTATTTTCTTAATCTTATTTATTTCCCCCTATAAATAAAAAATTATCATTTCAGGATAAGCCCAACAGGACAATGATCTGATCCATGAACATCCTTATATATAACTGCATCCTCAAGTCTGTCATCTAATACCTTTGATGTAACAAAGTAATCAATACGCCACCCTGCATTTTTTTCTCTTGCATGGAATCTATATGACCACCAGGAGTAAGCTCCCTCAAGATCTGGATAAAAGAATCTGAAAGTATCTGTCATATCGGCATTCATTACAGCGTCAAATTTTGAACGCTCTTCATCTGTAAATCCTGCATGATGTCTGTTTGTCTTTGGATTCTTAAGATCAATCTCTTTATGAGCAACGTTTAAATCACCGCAGTAAATAACCGGCTTTTTCTCTTCAAGCTTTTTTACATAGGAAAGGAAATCATCTTCCCACTTCATTCTGTATTCAAGACGGGATAAATCCTCTTTTGCATTAGGAACATAAACTGTAATTACAAAATAATCCGGATATTCGAGTGTAATAACTCTTCCTTCATGATCATGCTCTTCTATTCCAAGTCCATAGCTTACAGAAAGTGGTTCTTCTTTAACAAAAATGGCTGTTCCTGAATATCCCTTTTTCTCAGCATAATTCCAGTACTGATGATATCCAGGAAGATCTATCTCAATCTGACCTTCCTGCAACTTTGTTTCCTGAAGTCCAAGAAAATCAGGCTGCTCTTTTTCAATAAATTCATAAAATTCATTTTTTGAAACGCAGGCACGAAGTCCATTTACATTCCATGAGATTAATTTTTTTGACATATTATTCCTCCGATTCATAGGTCAATAGACCTTGTTCTTCATAAGGCACCATATACTCATTTACAATTTTTTCTGAAAATTCATAAAGCTCTTCAAACGCTTCTTCATAATTATCAAGTGTCAGCTCGTATTCACCTGCAATTATCTGGTCAAGCTGAAGTCTGTTTATATCCATTGAAAAATGAACTGAATCCATATAATTATCAAGATCAGTTACTATCTCAGGCTCATTTTGAAAACAGAATACTCTTACATTATCATAAGAAAGCAGCTCTTTTGTTGCATTTTTTTCATTATAAATATATGAATCCCTTTCTCCGCTTCTATATATTCCATCCCACCAAAGCATAGAATATGCCGGGAAAAAGAAAGTAAATTCTGTTTCAGGATGTGCTTCAATCTGCGTCTTTAAAAGATTTATGTTTCCCTCATATTCAGATACATAATAATCTTCCGGATGCATTTCTGATACTGTCAAGGATCTTTGATACAGACCAAGTGCTGTCTCCTGATTAAAGGTCTTCCACTTTGCCCAGTTATATGAGAGGCTCTCATCATAATCTGACTGAAGTGAACTTGCTATCTGATATGGTATTTTTTCAAATAGTACATCCTTATTAAAAAGATAGTAAACATCATTAAATGGATTATTGTCATACAGATACATTGGGCATCCTGTTGATTCATAAGTAGTCTCTGTACTTGCTTCAAGCGCTGATGGATCAATATTATAAAAAATATACTTTATCTCATTTTCTGAATTATATGCTTCATCAAGAAGGTAACACAGGTCTGCCGTCGCACCATATGACCTTATTGCTTTAATTGACTTACAGTCAAAGGCTTCATCATACCAGTCATTATCATTGTTTTCCATAACTGAGGATCCAACCAGAAGAGTGTCATAATCAAAATGTCTTAAAGTCCCTATAACCTGATACTCTTTGTCATTAAGAACTGCTTTCAAAAATCCCCATGGCTTGTGATAATGATAAAATGGGTCACATACAATTACTATAACTGCTATCAGTATTAGTAAAAAGGCTGCTATTTTCAAAAATAATGATATAAATGAATTATTCTGTTTTTTTGTCTCTATATTTTTTTCAATTTTCATTTTTGTTTTTCTGTTTAATATGCAAAATAAATAAATGTACTAACCTGTGACATAGAAATAAATGACCATACAAATAAAATTGAAAGGCCAGCAATCTGAAGCTTTGATAAACTTACTTCATTTGCTATTTCTCTGGCATTTTTTCTTGTTATCACAAATATTGAAATTATAAGGAATATCAAAAGTGTTACTGTAAAGATTATATTGTCAGCATTCTGAATTCCAAGTATTGAAGCAGCCTGCTTAATTAAATAGTTTTCCGGTATATCAAGCTGTCCTGCTGTCCTGTAAAAAAATCCCGGCCATGTCCAGAAAAAGAATCTTTTAAACATTCCAGCTGCATAAGCCATATCCTGGGATCTAAAGAAAATCAGCGATACTATAAACCAGAAATTTGTACCTATCTGTCCAAGCCATCTTGGTATCTGTACAAGAGCTTTTTTTCTAAATAAAAATTTCTGCTCCTGACCCTTAATGCCAAATATTCCGATATTATCAATGCAAACCAGGATTCCCTGCATAAGTCCCCAGGCCATATATGTCCATCCTGCACCATGCCATAATCCGCTTAGTATGAATATTATAAGAACATTTATTAGTGTTCTTGTCTTACCTTTTCTGCTTCCACCAAGTGGAATATATACATATCTGATAAAAAATCTGGATAATGTAATATGCCATCTCTGCCAGAGCTCTTTTATACTTGCTGCTTTGTACGGGCTATTGAAATTACCTGGAATCTTGATTCCAAGCATCTGGGATACTCCCTCTGCCATATCACAGTATCCTGAAAAATCAAAATATAGCTGAAATGCATACGAAAGCATCAAAACAATTACAGTCACTGTATCCATATAGTATGTATATTTAAAACCGTAATCAGCTACTTTTGAAAGATTATCCGCAAGAAGCACCTTTTTGGAAAGTCCGATTACAAATAAAATCATTCCTTTATTAAAGTTTTCACTGTTAAAGGTTCTTTTTGCTTTGTCATCAAACTGTTCGATAAGTTCCTGACAATAGGTAATTGGTCCCTGTATAATTTTGGGAAAATAAAATACAGACATAAAATATGAAATCATATTATAATGCGGCTGTTCTCCATTTGCCCTGTCACATATAAATGCTATTTGCTGGAAGCTGTAAAAGCTTATTCCAATTGGCATTACTATTCCAAGTAGTTCTATGCCAAGTCCTGTAACGTTATTTACGTTTTCTATAAAAAAATCCAGATATTTAAAATAGAATAAAATTCCAAGATTAAATAATATTCCAATAATTTTTATTGTCATTTTTCTTTTAGACAATTTCTGGATATCTTTCTCTTTTTCAATACTATTTTTTATTATCAGACTGATTATATAATTTATGATTACTGAGACAATCAGCACCACTGTAAACTGTAATCCAAAGCCCATATAAAATATAAGTGACATTATTATTAAAAATATATCTGCTATCTTATATTTTTTTATTTTGTTAAGTCCATACCACCCTATAAGCATTATAGGCATGAATAACAGGATAAATTCAAATGAGTTAAAAAGCATTTTATTCTAAAATCCTTTGAGTTTTCCAAATTTTATATAGTTGGATATAAGTCTGCATCAAGATTTAATAATTCCATTATCTTAAGTTCATCCCTTGCATCCATAAGAGCATTATGTGTTTCTGTATAATTATTAAGTCCAAGCATTCTAAGTATCTGCTCAACACCATATCCACTTTTTAATCTTCCAGATTTACAGCATGGAAGATCTTCCGGTATTGATTTGTTGTACTGCTTATAAGCTGCAAGCTTCATAATGTCATGCCAGATATAATTACTTAACTCTGGTAAATGAGTTTTATCAAAGTTTGCATTATAAGCATAAAGATGCTCTACCTTATTATCCTTAAGCCACATATCAAGATCTTCAAGGACTTTATCCTTCAACATATTTATTGTTTCATGTCCTTTTATATTTAAAACATATGAATACATTCCACCTACTGCGGCCTCATGATTTAATATGTAATATTTGGAGTCTTTCCTTCTATAGTTCTCACTATCTGCTATCATAACTCCTATAGACATTACATCATTTTCCCAATTGGTCTCTGTATCTATAACTGCTATCTTTTTTATCATTAATTTTCCCTTTTTGGCCCGATTCTCAAAATCCACATTTTAAGCCTAATTTACTCAACCATTATATATTAAAATACAAGTTTTTGTCACTTCGTAAGAATCCTTTACATATATAAAAAGGTATATATGGTGGAGATATTTTTTCTTCATCATATATACCTTTATTTTTTTTGTTTATATTGTTTTATTATTTCTGCTTATATTGCCCTGTTTATTTATATTCAGGCACTTATCTTTTCTGTTCCTTTAATAGCTTCATTAAGACTTCTTATATATTCCTGAACATATGGAATGCAGTCTTTACCATATTTTGCAACAATTTTTACAATTGCTGAACCAACTATAGAACCGTCTGATGTTTCAGCCATTTTTTTTGCCTGTTCTGGTGTAGATATTCCAAAACCAACTGCTGCAGGAATGTCAGATGCTTTTCTTACAAGCTCTATCATTGAACCTATATCAGATGTAATCTGAGTTCTTACACCTGTTACTCCAAGTGATGATACTACATACAAAAATCCTGTAGCTTCTTTTGCTATCTTAATGATTCTTTCATCTGAAGTAGGTGCGATCATTGAAATAATATCTACTCCATACTTTGTTGCTTCAGGAAGAAACTCTTCTTTTTCTTCGAATGGAATATCTGGAACTATAACTCCATTAATTCCACATTCCTGGCATTTTGACATGAATCTTTCTTTACCATATGTATAAATCGGATTGGCATAAGTAAGAAAAACCATTGGTACTGTAACTTTTCCGCTTTCTCTTACTCTTTTTACCATGTCAAAAAGATGGTCTGTAGTGCAGCCCTTAGCAAGTGCTCTTTCATTTGCGTCCTGAATAACAGGTCCTTCTGCTATAGGATCTGAAAATGGAATTCCAATTTCTATAAGGTCTGCTCCTGCTTTCTGCATTGCGGGAAGTAGTTTTTCTGTTGTTTCAAGATCAGGATCTCCGCCTGTTACAAAAGCTATCATAGCTTTTCCATGGTTAAATGCATCTGATATTTTAATATTCTTATAATCAGTCATAGATCTGTTCTCCTCTATATCTTGCAATTGCTGCAACGTCCTTATCACCACGTCCTGATACTGTTACTACGATAATTTTGTTTTTATCCATTGTTGGCGCAAGTTTCATAGCATATGCAAGTGCGTGTGAGCTTTCGATTGCAGGAATAATTCCTTCTGTTCTTGATAAATACTCAAAAGCATCTACTGCTTCTTCATCTGTTATTGGAACGTATTTAGCTCTTCCAATTTCATTAAGCCATGCATGTTCAGGTCCAATTCCAGGATAATCAAGTCCTGCACTGATTGAATAAACTGGAGCAATCTGTCCATATTCATCCTGGCAAAAAAGTGATTTCATACCATGGAAAATTCCAACCTTTCCTGTAGCAAGTGTAGCTGCAGTTCTTGGTGTATCTGCTCCCTCTCCTGCTGCTTCACATCCGATAAGTTCTACTTCTTTATCGCCTATGAAATCATAAAAAGTACCGATGGCATTAGATCCTCCGCCAACACATGCCATTACTACATCAGGAAGTCTTCCTTCCTTTTCAATCATCTGTGCTTTTATTTCTTCTCCAATACATTTCTGGAAATCTCTTACAATTGTTGGGAATGGATGTGGACCCATTACTGATCCAAGTACATAGTGTGTATCTGAAATTCTGCTGGTCCACTCTCTCATTGCTGCATTTACTGCATCCTTAAGAGTTTTTGTTCCTGTTTCTATTGCATTTACTTTTGCTCCAAGAAGCTTCATTCTATAAACATTGAGAGCCTGTCTTTCTGTATCAAGCTTACCCATGAATATTTCGCATTCAAGTCCCATAAGAGCTGCAACTGTTGCCGTTGCAACACCATGCTGTCCTGCACCTGTTTCTGCTATAGCTCTCGTCTTGCCCATTTTCTTTGCAAGAAGGCACTGGCCAAGAACATTATTTATCTTATGAGCTCCTGTATGATTTAAGTCTTCTCTCTTTAAATAAATCTTTGCTCCGCCAAGATCTTCAGTCATCTTTTTTGCTTCATAAAGAAGTGAAGGTCTTCCAGCATAATTTTTCATGAGATCATCAAGTTCTTTTACAAATTCCGGATCATCCTTATATTTGTTATATGCTTCTTCAAGTTCATTTACAGCATTCATCAGTGTTTCTGGAATATACTGTCCTCCATATTCACCAAATCTGCCTTTCATTTCTTTATCTTCCATAACTACTCCTTATTTTCTCTTCCCGTTTTATCTAAACTGCTCCATTACAAGCATTAGTTTCTCAACTTTTTTCCAGTCTTTATGACCGTCTGTTTCAACTCCGCTGCTTATATCTACTGCATATGGTCTTGCTCCTATAAGTGC
>JAILEJ010000311.1 GCA_024688095.1 Butyrivibrio sp. | reverse complement strand
CTAAAGCGACAGCCCCATGTTTTTTTGACTAAAAAAGTAATTATTATTTTGAGTACCAGATTAAAGTTGTCTTACCCTTTTTGATACTTGTTACATAGTGCATACCACTTGTGTATGTACGTCCATCAACATTCTTGTATGCCTGAACGTATACGTAATATGTTTTTTTGTTGTTGAATGATTTTTTCTTGAACTTACTGATTGTAGCAGAAGACTTATTAGCTTTCTTTAAAGTCTTTACAAGTCTGTAGCCTGTCTTTTCATTAGTAGAAACATAGATTCTGTATCCATCAATATCTGTGTTCTTATCCCACTTAACAACAAGCTTTCCACCTCTTACTTTAACACCGCCGTTTGACTTAATCATTGGCTGAGAGAATAAATAAACATTATCTGACCAGTCTGCATAATAGTTTACGTTGTTAATTGTAACATATGGTCTTACTCTGAACTGGTATGTCTTATTGTTTTTGATCTGGCTCATGCTTGCGCCTACAGAATATGTTGTGCCACTTGATAATACAGTATTTCCCTTAGCGTTTAAAAATTCATATTCATAGTTACATGCTGGCTGATCTGTCCATGTTACATCTACAGCAAGTGCCCAATACCACCATTTTTCCTGATTTGCATCTGTGATCTTTGTAGGAAGAGTGCAAATTGTCTGACCTGCGATGTATTCATTTGTATATGAACGACCATATTTTGTTGTATAGTCTGCATATACATATACACGATACTCAGTTCCTGCAGCAAGTCCTGTAAATGTATAACTTGTTGTAGAAGGTGCTACTGTTATCTGATGATTAAGAGCATTTGTTTTGGCTTCAGTATAATCAGTACTGATACCAATGTAGTAATTAGAAACGTTATAACTGCATGACCAGTCAATAGTTACTGAATCCTGAGTCTGAGCTGTCTGTGCGGCTTTAACTTCTACATTTTTCATCCCCGCGAGAAGTAAAACCAATGATAATGACAAAATGATTTTTGTCATTAATTTTGATATGTTATTCATACCAATCCTCCTTTATAAATGAATTATGTCCCCACACATAAGAAGTTCATTCAACAATTTTAAACTTTATCACATTGGTAAAAATGTATCAATATAAAATTTCATATTTTTGTAAAAAAATTGAAATATTTTTTCAAAAGCTAGAAGTTGCTTGCAATTAAATGATTTGCAAGGTATACAGAAAATTACTTAAGCATAAATATATATTATATATAGTAATAGGTTGATTGGTAAAATGATAAATTACAGATTAGAGAATTTGTATAAAAGCTTAATAATTTAATGATTTAATATGGTAAAGCGTAAAAATAAAAAATATTGACAATTATCCCTTATATGACTATAATCTTATTTAAATTCAGATTTAAATCACTTAAAAAACAAGATTTAAATTGGAATTTAATTTACCACTTTAAAGTATTAAAGAATACAGAAATAGCGAGGGTTTGAAGTATGCAAACAAAGGTATTTCAGTTGCTGGTTGATAATACTTCCGGTGTCTTGAGCAGAATTTCAGGTTTGTTTTCAAGAAGAGGATATAATATTGAAAGTATTACAGCTGGTGTTACAGCAGATCCCAGATTTACAAGAATCACTATTGTAACTTCAGGTGATGATGAAATTTTGGATCAGATTGAAAAGCAGGTTCAGAAACTGGTTGATGTTAGAGATATTCATGAACTTAAGCCAGATGAAAGCGTATATAGAGAACTTGCACTTGTAAAGGTCAGGATCAATCCTGAACAGAGGCAGTCCATTCTGGCTGTATCTGATATTTTTAGAGGCAACATAATTGATGTAAGTCCTGAAAGTGTGATTATTGAAATAACAGGTAATCAGTCTAAGATAGATGCTTTTTTAAAGCTTCTTGACGGATATGAAATACTTGAGCTTGCAAGAACTGGTATTGCAGGACTTGGAAGAGGAATTGAGAATGTTATTTATCTTGATGAATAATTTTTCTTAATATTAATTATGGTTTTATTTTGAAGTGTTTAGCTTCAGTAAATAATCCGGATAATCCGGTATAAATTATATGGAGGATATTTATTATGTCACAGGAAGCAAGAATTTTTTATCAGGAAGATTGTAACTTATCATTACTTGAAGGCAAGACAATTGCTATCATCGGTTATGGTAGCCAGGGTCATGCACATGCTCTTAACCTTAAGGAATCTGGATGCAAGGTAATCATTGGTCTTTATGAAGGATCTAAGTCAAAGGCTAAGGCTGAGGCTCAGGGACTTGAAGTTTATAATACAGCAGAAGCTGCAAAGAAAGCTGATATCATCATGGTTCTTATTAATGATGAGAAGCAGGCTAAGATGTATAAAGAGGATATCGAGCCAAACCTTAAGGCTGGAGATATGCTTATGTTTGCTCATGGATTCAATATTCACTTTGGTCTTATCACCCCTCCTAAGGATGTAGATGTAACAATGATCGCTCCTAAGGCTCCAGGTCATACAGTAAGATCTGAGTATCAGGCTGGTAAGGGAACTCCTTGTCTTGTAGCTGTATATCAGGATGCTACAGGTAAGGCTCTTGATCTTGCACTTGCTTATGGTGCTGGTATTGGTGGATCACGTGCCGGTATTCTTGAAACAACTTTCAGAACAGAAACAGAGACAGACCTCTTTGGTGAGCAGGCTGTACTTTGTGGTGGTGTTTGTGCACTTATGCAGGCTGGTTTTGAGACTCTTTGTGAAGCTGGTTATGATCCAAGAAACGCATATTTTGAATGTGTACATGAGATGAAGCTTATCGTAGATCTTATCTATCAGTCAGGTTTTGCTGGAATGAGATATTCTATTTCTAACACAGCTGAGTATGGTGATTATATTACAGGACCTAAGATTGTTACAGAGGATACTAAGAAAGCTATGAAGAAGATTCTTTCAGATATCCAGGATGGAACATTCGCTAAAGACTTCTTACTTGATATGTCAGAAGCAGGTGGACAGGTACATTTCCAGGCTATGAGAAAGCTTGCAGCTGAGCATCCAGCAGAAAAAGTTGGTGCAGAAATCAGAAAGCTTTACAGCTGGAACAACGAGTCTGATAAGCTCATCAATAACTAATAAATGAGAGAAGATGTAAACCATCTTAAATTTAAAACTGTGAGATCATTCAGGTCTCACAGTTTTTTTATATTAGATGAAATTCTTATATGATATATTTATTGTTTATAAAATGGATATGCTGTAAAATAATTTTATGTCTATTTAGATATAAATGAGGAGTGATTATGGGAAAGTCTAAAAGACTCTCAGTTTCTACTGAGAGATTTATTCAATATGGAGAAAATAAGCCACTTAAAAAGATATTACCAAGACTTTTAATTTTGTCTTTTTTCATGTATGTTCTTGCAGTTATTCCATTTTTTATTAAACGAGGTTTACCATTTTTTTATTATGGTGACTATAATGTTCAACAGGTTCCTTTCTACATTCTTGCACATAGAGCAGTAAGAAATGGCGAATTTTTCTGGAATTGGAACGTTGATCTTGGTGGTTCAATGATAGGAGATTTTTCTTTCTATCTATGGGGAAGCCCATTTTTTTGGTTAACAATTCCTTTTCCTGAGAACTGGCTTGTATATATTATGCCTTTTTTGATGGCACTTAAATATGCGGTTGCAACTGTTACGAGCTATGTTTATATAAGACGTTTTACACATAAAGATATTTCAGCAATAATAGGTTCCTTATTATACGCTTTTTCAGGCTTTAATGCTTGTAATATTGTATTTAATCATTTTACTGATGCCGTTGCTTTTTTTCCGCTCCTAATGATTACATACGATGATCTTATGGATGTTGATAATTATAAAGATCATTATAAATATTTTCCTGCGGGTCCTAAATTTATAAGGTTTGTTCTTTGCGTAACACTTATGGCTGTTATCAATTACTATTTCTTTTTTGGTGAAGTAATATTTTTGATAATTTATTTTCTGATAAGATACGTAAGAGGAAACAGACTTCAGGTTGTATTTAGAATGATTTTCAGATCCTTTGCCGGTGGAATTCTTGGATTTCTGATAGGTGCTTTTTATCTGTTTCAGGCTATTGGTGGTGTTTCTGGAAACTCAAGGCTTGATAATGTTCTTATTGGATATGACACCGTTATATATCCAAGTGGTAAGCTTATATGGGATATATTTAGAAGTATGGTAATGATTCCGGATATTATAGGCAAGGGAACATTATTCTATATATCTACTGTCAAAAATTCATCTCTTGCAATATATCTGCCAATGTTTGGTATTGCAGGAGTTGTAGCATATATGAGTCTTTACAAGCATAAAAAGGATTGGAAAAAGACGCTTATTTTTACCTGCATTGTTTTTGCAATTATTCCTATTCTAAATGCTTCGTTTTCTCTATTTAATAAAAACTATTATGCAAGATGGTTTTATATGCCTATTCTTATCATGGCTATAATGACAGCACAGATGATTGAAAGAGGAAAATCTGAGCATTTAAAAAAAGGTGTTATTGTAACTCTTTTAAGCTTTCTTTTGATGATAATTATTGGTTTATTACCTATAAAGGATGATACCGGAAATCTTGTTTATTTTAGTATGGCAGATAATAAAAAGATATTCTGGAATAATGTTCTTGATACTGGTATTATAACTGTTCTTCTGATTGTTGTTATTTTTGTAGTTCCAAAATGTATTAAAGTAATTCCTTTATTATTTGGAGAAAAGCTTGTATTAAAAAGACCTGTTTTAAGAATTCATTTTATTCTCTTTGCTACAGTTTTTTCATGTATATTTGCTACACACACTGTTTTGGAAAATGGTAGTGGACTTATTAGTGAATACGGAAAAGAACAGTGGCAGATTCAGATGCTTGAAACAAAGCCGGAAATTGATACTACGGATTTTTGCAGGGATGAAACAGATTCAACTTCAACAAACTATGATATGGTATGGGGGATTCCTTCTGCACATTGTTTCTTGAGCACAATTCCATCCAAGATTTTTGATTTTCTTGAAGGAACTGCAGGTATTACCAGAACTGTAGAAACAAATATTCCTTTAGACAGAAGAGGCCTTAGAGCTATTTTATCTGTCAAATATTACATGGAAAATTCGAATATCAATAAAGAGGGTATTTTTGCTAAAGGAAATGGCCTGAATGGTTATATTTGGGATTCCAGTCAGAATGGATTTGATATTTATTACAATACTAATTTTATTCCTATGGGATTTACTTATGATTACTATATCAAAGAATCTGTTTATGATCAGGTTAATGAACAGGATGCAGATGATACACTTGTAAAAGCAATTATTTTATCTGATGAGGATGCTGATAAATACTCTGATATTCTTGAAGAACTTCCTCAAGAGGAAATAGCCCAGGAGCTTGGCGATGAAGTATTTTCAAATGAAGTGCAGGCAAGGAAAAATACTGCATGTAATTCATTTGAGACTGATACATATGGTTTTTCTGCTACAACGGCAAATCTACAAAAAGACAGCCTTGTATTTTTCTCTGTTCCATGTTGTGATGGTTTCAGTGCTACTGTAGATGGAAATGAGGTAGAAATAGTTGAAGCCGATTATGGACTTATGGCTATTCCTGTAACAGCCGGAGTTCATGAAATCAGGGTAAATTATAAACCTGTTGGATTTGATGCAGGTCTTTTAATTTCACTTCTTTCGATAGCTTTTTCAATTGGATATTATTTTTGGTATAGAAGATATAAAAAGAGAAGAGAAGAATAAACACATTAATTTATATCAAGAAAATAGATAATAATGTTATGTTATAAAAAAATGATTTATATGTTATATTTGCTATTATTAGCTTGATAATTATTCACATATAGGTAAAGGAGATATATTATGAGTCATATGACGATGAGCCAGAAGATATTGGCAGCACATGCTGGACTTGAACAGGTAGAAGCCGGACAGCTTATTGAAGCTGATCTTGATCTTGTACTTGGTAATGATATAACAAGTCCTGTAGCTATTAAAGAAATGGATAAATTCACCAAGGATGGCGTATTCAATAAAGATAAAATTGCACTTGTTCCTGACCATTTTGTTCCTAACAAGGACATTAAGTCAGCAGAAAACTGCAAATGTGTAAGAGAATTTGCCAGAAAGAATGATATTACAAACTATTTCGAAGTAGGACAGATGGGTATCGAGCATGCACTTCTTCCAGAAAAAGGTCTTACTGTTGCAGGTGACCTTATTATTGGAGCTGATTCACATACATGTACTTATGGTGCTCTTGGTGCTTTTAGTACAGGTGTTGGTTCAACAGATATGGCAGCTGGAATGGCAACAGGTAAAGCATGGTTTAAAGTTCCTTCTGCAATTAAATTTAATATTGTAGGAAAACCATCAAAATGGGTTAGTGGTAAGGATCTCATTCTTCATATCATTGGTATGATTGGTGTTGATGGTGCTCTTTATAAATCAATGGAGTTCACAGGTGAGGGCATTAAAAACCTTTCAATGGATGACAGATTTACAATTGCTAATATGGCAATTGAAGCTGGCGGAAAGAATGGCATTTTCCCTGTTGATGATCTTGCAATTGAATATATGAAAGAACATGCACCTGAAAGAAAATATACAATTTTCGAAGCAGATGAGGATGCTGTTTATGATGAAGAATATACAATTGATTTAAGCACATTAAAGAGTACAGTATCATTCCCTCATCTTCCAGAAAACACTCATATTGTTGAAGAGGTAGATGATCTTACAATAGATCAGGTTGTTATTGGCTCTTGTACAAATGGAAGAATCGAAGATATGAGAACTGCAGCTAAAGTTCTTGAAGGCAAAAAAGTTGCAAAGGGAATCAGATGTATTGTTATTCCTGCAACGCAGGCAATTTATATGCAGGCTATGGAAGAAGGTCTTCTTAAGACTTTCATTGAGGCTGGAGCTGTTGTTTCTACACCTACCTGTGGTCCATGTCTTGGCGGTTATATGGGAATTCTTGCATCTGGAGAAAGATGCGTTTCTACTACAAACAGAAACTTTGTAGGCCGTATGGGTGCAATTGATTCTGAAATATATCTTGCTTCACCTGCAGTTGCTGCTGCAAGTGCTGTAACAGGAAAGATTTCAACTCCTGCAGATATAGGACTTTAATATTTGAATTTGTTTAATATAAACTGATTGCAGAAAGGAAAAATAGATATGAAGGCAGCAAAAGGAACAGTTTTTAAATTTGGCGATAATGTTGATACTGATGTAATTATTCCTGCCAGATATTTAAATACAACAGACCATGCAGAACTTGCTTCACATTGTATGGAGGATATTGATAAGAATTTCATTAAAAATGTTAAAGAAGGTGACATTATTGTTGCCAATAAGAATTTTGGATGCGGTTCTTCCAGAGAACATGCTCCTATAGCTATTAAGGCAGCAGGTGTAAGCTGTGTAATAGCAGAGACATTCGCAAGAATTTTCTATAGAAACAGTATAAATATTGGACTTCCAATTGTAGAATGTTCAGAAGCTGCAAAAGAAATAGCAGCAGGGGATGTTGTTGATATAAATTTTGATACTGGAGTCATTACTGATGAAACAACTGGAAAGAGCTATCAGGGACAGGCTTTCCCTCCATTTATGCAGAAAATAATTGATTCAGAAGGACTTATCAATTATATAAATTCAAAATAATTTTTTATATTTAACTTATTATTAACCGTTTGATTTAATTTCAAATGAATAAAGTAAAATCCTGCAAACTTATTTTTTAATACCTTGTTATGGGAACGTAAAATAAATGGTTTGCAGGATTTTTTGACTGTAAATTATAATACATAAATTATATTTTAAAGATCTATTCTAAAAACTTTTATATTAAAGTATTATTCAACAGATTTTAAAGCGTCTGACATTGGAATCTTGCTTATTTTATGCATCTGCATAATATGAACAATAAGATAGCATAATAAACCTGCTATAAAAATTTTTATATAAATTACAGGTTGTAAATAGTAAGGAAGCCATCCTTTAAATTCTAATATCATGATTTTCCATATCTGAGCAATAAGCAAATTAGAAAGAGGCATTGAAATCAGTAATGAAAAAATAGTTACAATAGCAGTTGAAGTATTATATAAAGAATTTATTTCTGAGCTTTTGTATCCTAATATTTTCATTATAGAAACCGATTTGGCATTTTTTTCAACTATCATCTTTGCTAGAAGATATATTACAAGTACAAAAAGAAACATTGCAAATACATAGAATAAATAAAACAATTCACCCATAGAATCCTTAAGCTGATCCGTTGTTACGGTGAGATCTGAAGCTGTGATAGTAGTGGCAATGCTTTCTTCATGAATGTCAGTAAGCTCTTTATTAGAAAAATATCCATTGTAAAAATCATCTTCCTCATCAAAGATTGAGGCAAAATTAATTCTGCTTATATACGCTGTCAGATTTGCTTCATAATCATAGAATCCTTCTATTTCAAAAATATAATTATTTGTTCCATATTCTTCTTTTAAATGAATTGTATCGCCAACAGCTAAGCCATATTTTTCTCTGTAGGCAGATGATAAGATAATACCATTTTCGTTTTCTGGGAGTGTGATAGAAGATAAATATATTGAATTATCTTCAATTCCATAAACACTTATTTCTTCATCAGCTTCGTTTAAAAGAGCAGTGAAGGCATATTTTTCTGCGCCTTCTATACTGGTATTTGCTTCTTCTTTTAAAATATACTGATAATCAGCAATCTGTGATTCCAATACAGTTTCTTTGTAATGATCTAAAAGTGGATTAAATAGCATTCCAAACATTAAAAGAACTACAGATAAGAATATTCCAAGAATAAGCGTAAAATATGCTGACTTATTTTGAATTATTATTCTGGTCCTAAATCTTGTAAGGAATTTCCAATTAGGGAGATTTGCAACTCTTTTTCTGTTATTATTTTTGATTTCACCTCTTAAAAAAGAAAGAGGCGAATGCTGCATTGCTTTTGTTATAACGTATAAATTAACTGCGATAACAATTAAGCCAGGTACAATTGTTGTAAGTATGAAAGCCTTGCTATTCCATATTGTAACGTAGGTTGGGAGCGAGTAGCTATGATAATACATCGCTGCTGCAATATTTTTCATAATGCTATATCCAAACAAATTTCCAATTAATGCAGCTGCAAGGGTTATTATTATAGGCATCGTCATATAATGAATTATTAGTTCTTGTTTGGTAAAGCCTGATGCTCTAAGTGTTCCTATAACATTAGACTCATGCTCAATAGTATTTTTGGAAGTAATGGAGAAGATAAATGCAATTACAACAATTACTATATAAAGAAGATAGTTCATAAATACCTGATCAGATCCAAAATCATCTCCAGTAAAATTTATTGCCTGATTATCCTGCCTTGCAACAAAATCTTCAATTATTCCATCATCACCCAGATAGTATTTAACAGCATCTTTTACAGTACCTTCAATATCAGAGTTATCATCAGAAGTAAGCATGAGCATCATACTAAGAAGTGTTGCCATGTCTTCTCCTTGTTCCTTCATTTCATCTGTATCCATACCGGAGACATTTTTTATAAGAACATCTAAAATTTCTTCAGACTTATCAGAAGCATCCTGATCATTTAATTCTGCATCAAATTTATAAGCATAGCAGTAATATAATCCTATATTGCTGAGATTTTCAAAGGCTTTATCTGTTACAAGAGCAATTGAGAACTTGTTGGCATCAAACATTGTATCGTTATTGTTCTTAAATAGAGCAGTATAATCGGAAAGTGATACAAATCCACAAATAGTAAATTTTATGGAATCTACTTCAATAATATCTCCAATATTTATATCATTATTTTCTGCATATAATCTGTCGATTGCTATCTCAGTTTCTTTTTGTGGAAGAGAACCTTCCATAAGGCATGGAAGATTAACATCGTTTCTATTTTTATAAATCCTAAGGGTATGTCCATTACTTAAAGCTTTATTTTTGTAATATAGTTCATATAAAGAAGTGTCTTCTTTTTTAATGGCATTAATCAATCCATCCGTAGCTTTTTCTCTTAAAATAAAATGACCATCTTCAATATTGTATTTTGTAAATCCGTCATTATAGGCTTTTATCATGCTTGAACTTGCTACGTCAAAACCAGATACAAATCCGGTTGTCGCAACCAAAAAGAGAAAGAGAGCCAGATATTTTCCAAAATCATTTTTTAATTCTCTTAGGTGTCTTTTATTTAGTGGGTTTTTCATTATAAATTTTCCTTTGTGATCATAATATAAGTTCAGAGGCTGGAATTCTTGAAGTGTTTTTATCATTATGTCTGATCTGCCCATCACGAAGGCGCACAATCTGGTCAGCCATTTTTGAAATATCTTCATTATGAGTCACCATAACTACTGAATTACCATATTTGCGATTTACATCTTCAATCAACTTTAAAATTTCCATCGATGTTTTTGAATCAAGGGCACCTGTAGGTTCATCGCAAAGAAGAATATCAGGATTTTTTATAATGGCGCGTCCTATTGATGTTCGTTGCTGCTGACCACCTGATAACTGGCTTGGAGTTTTATTGCGATGTTCCCATAGTCCTAGTGTTTTTATAAGTTCGTTTAGATCAAGGGGCTTATTACTTAAATATGCTCCAACTTCTATATTTTCTTTTACAGATAAGTTAGGAATTAAATTATAAGACTGAAATACATATCCAAGATGTGAGCGTCTGTAGTTAGTTAAATGTTTTTCATCCATTGAAGCAAGGGGATTACCGTTTATGATAAGAGAACCACTGTCAGCAGTCTCAATTCCCCCAATGATATTTAAAAGCGTTGATTTACCTGAACCTGAAGGACCAAGTAGTACGCAAATGTCACCTTTTTCAACATCGAAGCTTATCCCTTTTAAAACTTCAGTTTTGTTTTCACCTTCTCCGAAGGATTTCTTTATGTCTTTTATTTCAAGATACAAATCTATAACCTCCATTTAATAAAATAAAAAATGGGCGCAAATAAACATATTTATAGATTATACATGTTAGCACCCACTAACAATATTTTATCACTTTATAAAATATTTAAAAATATATATTCTGCACAATATTGTAAAAATTTTCACTTTATTTTATGATATATTTAGTTAGATAAATAAGTTCTGATACTATATATGGTTTTTCTATATGATTAGAGGTTGAATAATGAAACTTATGGTAGTTGGCGCGTTAAAGCCTGGAATGGTGGTAGCTCAAAATGTCTATACTTTAGATGACCAGCTGGTTGTTTCAAAAGGGACTGTACTTGATGAAAAAACCATTAACAGGATTAACGGTTATAGTATTTTTAATGTTTTTATTGATGAAAACATTCAGGTAAAAAAGCTTTCTTCTGAGATTGATGAAAACAGAGAGCTGTCATTTTCTGAAAAACTTAAACTGAGTGAGGATTTTTCGAGATTTAAAACTGATCTTGAAAAAAATTCATCGCGTTTAAAGAAGACATTTAGTGCTATTGTAAATGAAGATAAGCAAATCGATATAAATGAAATTACTGACCCTGTTTATAATCTTATGGTAGAAGCAGGAGCTGGTTATGGTGTATTTGATATGCTTAATAATCTTCATGATTATAGTGATGAGATATACATGCATTGCATAAATGTATCTCTTATTTGCAATCTTATTGGAACATGGCTTCGGCTTACATCAGAAGAAGTAAAACTTGTGACAGCTGCAGGCCTTTTACATGATATTGGAAAAGTAAAGCTACCAGAAAATTTGTTAAACAGTTCAACTCCTCATTCAGAAAAAGATAAACTTCTTATGCGTTCACATGTAACACTTGGTTACGATCTTGTAAAGGATATGGATATTGACGAACATATCAAAAACTGTATTGTAATGCACCATGAAAGAAGAGATGGGTCAGGGTATCCATTTCATCTTAAGGGCGAACAGATAGATGAATTTGCCCGTATAGTTGCAATCGCTGATCTTTATGATGAACTCACATCAAAGAGACTTAACAGAGGACCAATTTGTGCCTTTGATGTTATTGCTATGTTTGAAAAAGAAGGCCTTCAAAAATTTGATACAAAAGTTGTAATGACATTTCTTTCTCATATAAGTAACTCTTTTATTGCCAACAGAGTAAGGCTGAATAATGGAAGAGAAGGGGATATCATTTTTATCAATCCTGATAAATTATCAAGACCTATGGTTAAATGCGGCGATGACTTTTTGGATCTTGCCACTCATCCTGACCTTAAAATTTCCGAAGTTATATAATGACATCTCTTTATAAGGCGAATCCTTTTAAGAGATTAAAATTGCACAAAAACAAGAAACTAAATTTGGGTATTTTAGTTTCTTGTTTGTTTTTTTAATAAATGATATTATTTTCATAAGAGGAAACGTAAAATATATTTTTGGTTTCCTTTGCGTTTTATAATAATATTTTATGGCATATTAACTATTTTTTTATTTAAAAATATAGGAAAGAGAGAAAACATGTCTGAAAAAATTTATTTAAATAACAACTGGAAATTTTCGACAGAGTTTAAAGAGAAATTTCTTTCAAAATCTTCTGATTACTTTTTAAAAGATAAAGAAGATAAAGGCATTTATTCAGTCAGAATCCCTCATTCTGTAGCAGAAACTCCATATAACTATTTTGATGAACATATTTATCAAATGGAATCAATGTATGCCAAAGTTTTATATGGGGATGAAAAATGGCAAGGGAAAAAGCTTTTCCTTACATTTGAAGGTGCTGCACATAAGATGACTCTTTATCTTAATGGAGAGCTTATAGGCGATCATTCCTGCGGTTATACAGCTTATACGATAGATATTACCGATAAGTTAAAGCTTGGTGAAAACAACCTTATTCTTGTAAAGCTTGATAGTAGAGAAAATTTAAATGTACCTCCATTTGGATTTGTCATAGATTATATGACTTACGGAGGGATTTACAGAGATGTTTATCTTGAAATAAAAAATAATGAATATATAGAGGATGTTTTTACATATACAGAAGTTCCGGCAGCTTTTTCACCTGATACAACTTCATTCGAAGTAAAAAGTTCTGGTGCTTTTCTGAATATTGTTTCTCAGGTAAGAGGCGATTCTAAAGGTCTTCATATAAAACATTATTTAAGAAGATATAAAGAAAATATAGATGAAAAGCTTGAAGAAAATGTAGAAGACAGCTTTGCAAATGAGACTTTCCTTGGTGAAGCTGATGTACCTGATATTTCAGGTGGAGACTTTAATGCCACGTACCACTTAAAACCGGTTGTTTTGTGGGATGTATATAATCCTGCTCTTTATATTCTTAGAAGCGAGTTATACAGAGGCGAACAGCTTATAGATGTAAGAGAAAACAGATTTGGCTTTAGAAGAACTGAATTTATGGCTGATGGCTTTTATCTAAATGGAAGAAAATTTAAGATAAGAGGTTTAAACAGACATCAAAGTTATCCTTATGTAGGTTACGCAATGCCGAAATCAATGCAGGTTATGGATGCGGAAATTCTGAAAAAGGAACTTGCTGTTAATGCTGTAAGAACTTCGCATTATCCTCAGTCGCAGTATTTTATCGACAGATGCGATGAAATAGGACTTCTCGTATTTATGGAATTTCCTGGATGGCAGCATATAGGTGACGAGGAATGGAAAAAGCAGGCTGTAATTAACGAAGAGGAAATGATAAGACAATATCGAAATCATCCTTCAATTTTTATATGGGGTATTAGAATTAATGAATCTCCAGATGATGATGATTTCTATACTCTTACCAATCAGGTTGCTCGTAAACTGGATCCTTCAAGAATGACTGGAGGTGTAAGAGCTCATAAAAAAATGAATCTTCTAGAGGATGTATATACATATAATGATTTTTCTCATGATGGAGTAAAACCAGGATGTGAACCAAAAAGTAATGTTACTCCCGATAAGAACAAGGGATATCTTATTACTGAATATAACGGACATATGTATCCTACAAAAGCTTTTGATAATGAGGAAAATCGTGCAGAACATGCGCTTAGACATATAAGAGTTATGGATGCTGTTGCGGGACAGAAGGATATCAGTGGAAGCTTTGGCTGGTGTATGTTTGACTACAATACACATGAGGATTTTGGAAGTGGTGACAGGATATGTTATCACGGTGTTATGGATATGTATAGAAATCCAAAGCTTGCAGCTGCAGCTTATAGCAGCCAAAGTGAAGATGAAACTTATCTTGAAATATCATCTTCAATGGATATCGGAGAACATCCCGGATGTATTAGAAAAGATGCATGGATATTTACAAATGCTGATTCTGTGAAAATGTACAAAAATGATGTTTTTATAAAAGAATATAAAAAAGAAAATACTAAATTTAAAAATTTGCCTCATGGACCAATTCTTATTGATGATTTCGTAGGAAATCAGATAGAAGAAAATGAGGACTTACCTAAAAATCTTGCTGTAAAAGTTGAAAAAATCATGAATCATATTGCAAGAAACGGTATGAATAATGTCCCGAAGAGATTTTATTTTACTGGAGCAAGGCTTCTTCTGATAAATAAAAAAACGCCATCCGAACTGGTTACTATGTTTAACAAATATGTAGGAGACTGGGGCGGTAAGGCTACAGAATATAAATTTGAAGCTATAAAAAATGGAGCAGTTATTAAAACAGTAATCAAGAGGCCTGTTAGAAAGGTAAATCTTGAAGTTATTGTTTCTTCAACAGAGCTTCATGAAAAAGAAACTTATGATGTTTCTGCAATCTGGCTAAGGGCGATTGACGAATATGGGAATGTCATTTCGTATATGAATGAGCCTGTATGGTTTAAAACAGAAGGTCCTATTGAAATAATCGGACCGGATAGAACTGCGGTAAGAGGCGGACTTGGTGGAGCTTATATAAAAACAACAGGAAAGAGTGGAAAAGCAAAACTTATTATAAAATCCTCTTTTGCTGAAAAAAAAGAAATAGAATTTGATGTACATATAGATTCGGAGGAAGAAGAAATTGAAGGAAAGATCTAAAGAAATATTTGGTAATGTCTTATCGGATAAGGTATATAAAAGTGCTGTTAAATCAAAGAAAAAATATATAAGAAAATTTGGAGATGACAGCAGTAAGGATTATAAGGTAGCTATTAAAGACAACGATTATATTGGCAAATCTCTTGGAGTAAAAAATATCAGGGTAAACGAAGATGGCGGTCAATATGATTTTGATACTGAAAAAGGCATAATTGTGGGAAATATCCGTATGGGATTTGGTCATTATAGAATTTCAATGGCAATGGCATCCTGTGCAAATCATCTTGGATATACACCTTACTGGATGGATCTTAACTCATTTCCTGAAACGACATGTACAAAGGTTATTGGAGCTCAAAATGATCTGTATTCATTAGGATCTAGATTATCAAAAAATCCAATATTTAATAAATTTGTGTGGGAGCCTATGAATTATGAGGGATTCAGGGCTTTGTCATATAACGCATCAGATCAGAAAAATGCTGAACTAATGGCACCTGTTTATAAAAATGTTCCGAAGGATATACCTGTTATAGCTACACATGTATGGCCTGCACAGGCAGCAATTCACGCTGGTATGAAGCATGTTGTAAATGCTATTCCTGATAACTGGCCAATGGCACTTCATCTTTCAGAAGGAAGTGTACATACAATTCAATGCCATAATTCTTACATGGGATACAGAATTCTTAACGGAATGAACAAGAATAAAGTATGTGAGCCAATGCCTGAAAAAGACCTGGTTTATACAGGTCATTATATTGACCATGAGCTGGTTTTCAATATTGAAAAGGATTGTGAAGCAAGACTTAATAGAAAAAAGAATGGCAGACCAATGCGTTTTCTTCTGACTATTGGAGGAGCAGGTGCACAAAAGGAAATATTTGCAGCAATTATTAAGTATCTTCTTCCATATATTAAAAAGAATAAAGCAGCGCTTTATGTTAATGTTGGTGATTATAAAAATGTGTGGGATTCACTTTTGTCTGAAATTCCAGAAATGAAGAATGTTTCAAAGGAACATATGGGAAAGTGGGAAGATACTGAAAGCTTTGCCCAAAATGCTTTGGATGAAAGCTTTGAAGTTACAGGAATTCATGCTTTCTGGCATGAGAATATTTTTGAGGCTGTTTACTGTACAAATCTACTAATGAGAAGCTGTGATGTTCTTGTAACAAAGCCAAGTGAACTTGCTTTTTATCCTGTTCCAAAGCTCTTTATAAAGAGAGTTGGAAAACATGAAATGTGGGGAGCTATTCATTCAGCTGAAATCGGTGATGGAACGCTGGAATGCAGAGATATACCTCATACACTTCAGATGATCAAAATGTTTATGAGAACAAATTTACTTGATGAAATGTGCGAATGTATAAAGATAAATAAGAGTATTGGTATTTATGACGGTGCATATAAGGTTGTAAAACTTGCTATGGGGCTTAAAGAGAACTAAAGGAGGATACTATGGAAACTAAAAGAAGTTTAACAACAGTTGAAAAAGCATCATATGGTCTTGGAGCAGTTGGAAAAGACATGATGTATATGCTTTCAGCAAGCTATGTATTTTATTATTTTCAGGACATTATGGGTGCAAGTTCAATAATTCTTGGAATCATTTCAATGGTTGCAAGAGTATTTGATGCATTTAATGATCCTATTATGGGCGTTGTGGTTGCAAAGACAAAGACAAAATGGGGAAAATTCCGTCCTTGGCTTTTAATTGGAACTATAACCAATGCAATTATTCTTGTTGTAATGTTTTCTGCTCCGCCAACACTTGATGCAGGTGGTATAGCAGCTTATGCAGCTGTAACCTACATTCTTTGGGGCGTAACATACACAATGATGGACATTCCATACTGGTCAATGATTCCTGCTTTTACAAACAGTGGAAAAGAAAGAGAAGGACTTACAACTCTTGCCCGTTCATGCGCAGGTGTTGGTTCTGCGATCATTTCTATCTTTACTGTTTTAATAGTTGGAAAACTTGGTTCTATGTTTGCAGCTGAAGGTGCATCTGCAAATGAAATTGAAAGAGTTGGTTTTAAATATATATCAATTATTGTAGCTGTACTTTTTGTTGTATTTATTATTATTACATGTCTAAATGTTAAAGAAAAATCATCTGTTGAAATGAAAACAGCTTCAATAGGAGATATGTTTAAGGCTCTTATTGCAAATGATCAGGCTATGACAGTTGTAATTACAATTGTTCTTATAAATACAGCTCTTTATGTTACTTCTAATCTTATTATTTATTTCTTTAAATATGATCTTGGTGGAACGGGCTGGAAAGCTAATTATACTTTGTTTAACACAGTTGGCGGTGGAGTGCAGATCCTTTCAATGATGATTTTATATCCAATATTAAGAAATGCGCTTAAACTTAATAATATAAAGATATTTATGGCTGGAATCTGTGCTTCTGTAATTGGTTACATAGTTCTTCTTGTTATGGCTTCTGTAGGTATTAATTCACTTGGACCATTCCTTGTTCCAGGCATTATAATCATGGCTGTTTCAGGTGTTAATAATGTTGTTGTAACTGTATTTCTTGCAAACACCGTTGATTATGGTGAGTTGAAAAACGGTCACAGAGAAGAATCTGTTATCTTTTCTATGCAGACATTTGTTGTTAAGCTTGCATCAGGTATTGCAATTCTTGTAACATCAATTGCACTTCAGATATTTAGCCTTAGCAGTGCTGAAAGCTCAGCAGCAGAAGAAACCATGGATCTTTCTGCAGGAGTAGCTGTTGCGTCAAAGGTTGGTCTTAGAATGGTAATGACTCTTATTCCTATAGCCTGTCTTTTGATTGCTTTTGTACTTTTTAAGAAGAAATATATTCTTACAGATGAAAAGTTGGATGAAATTTCTTCAGAATTAAAAAAATAATTTAATTTAATGTTTTTTATTATATATTTTATATTTCGACAGGTGGATTCTTGATTAAAATGAGTTAAAATATCTGTATGGGAAATATATTTGGATTATACATTGAAGTTGATATTATCTGTATGGCATTACTTGCCATAATTATATTCAAGAGTAGCATGGGAATTTTACAGGGTGATATTAGAAACTATTTTCTTAATTCCATAATTTCTCTTGAGGCGTATTTCTTTACGCATTTTTTGTATGCTTTTCTTGATTTTGGTGTAATTGAACGCACATATTTTCTTGAAATGCTGATTAATACTTTGTATTTTGCATCAATAGCACTTGCAGGATATTGTGTTTTTATTTACTTTGAGAAACTGCAAAATGCTGAACTTGTAAGTACGCGTAAGAACAGATTTATAATAGGTATACCTCTTTTGGTTTACTTTTTGCTGCTTCTTACAAATGTAAAAACAGGTATAATTTTTTATCTTGATGAAAATTATTTATATCATAGAGGAGCAGGTTTTGTAATTCATTATATAGTCACTTATGTTTATATGGGACTGGCTTCAGTATTTGCATTATTAAGAGCTTTGGACAAAGAAAACTATGCCTATAGGGATAAATACTATTCATTAGCATTCTTTCCAGTTATTCCGGCAATTTTTGGCATAGCTGACCTTTTTTTGACAGATATTTCATTTGCTGTATTTGGAATTACAATGGCTGAGATCATTCTTTATAGTAACAATGTGACTCAGATGATTACACAGGATATGCTTACTGGTCTTAATAACAGAGCAAGGCTTGTCAAAGATGTACAGAAGAAGATAAATGATGGTGCAGAAAGTGGTAAATCTATTTATCTTATAATGTTTGATATTGATAAATTTAAGATTATCAATGATAAATATGGACATCTTGAAGGAGATAATGCAATTATTTCAGTTGCAAATGTTTTGAAAAAATCCTGCCAGCTTCTTGAAAGAAGACCTATCCTTGCAAGATATGGTGGTGATGAATTTGTTATGTGCATTGAAGCACATGATGATAATGATGTTAATATGTTCATGGATAACATTGATATAATTATGGACAAAGAAAACATCATAGGTAATAAGCCTTATGATATTGAAATCAGTAAAGGTGTTGCCAGATATAGTGCTGATACTATGAAATCAATCAAAGATTTTGTTGATAGAGCAGATAAGGAATTATATAAAAATAAATATGACAGGAAAAGAAAGGCTTAATTTAGATTTTATTTTATCCGTTAAGCTTTTATATATTTGGCAATCAGATATATAAAAGTTTAACGGCTTTTTTTATAAAAAAAGTTTTATCATGATAAAGTCTGATTTTTATAGTTATTCTTCCATTTATTAATTTTTTGGTGTATTCTATATCTAGGGATTTTTTGCATGTAATTAATGGATGTAGGCACTAAATATAGTAATATACGTATGAGGCATTATGGATTGCAAAGATAGTATAAAGATGATTCCACAATATCTTAATGATGAACTTAATATTAATGAACTTGAGGAATTTCTGGATCATGTCAGACAATGTGATGAATGCAAAGAAGAACTTACCATTCAATTTCTTGTTCAGGAAGGTCTGCAAAGACTGGAAGATGGAGATACCTTTAACCTTACAATGGAGCTTAATGATATGCTTTATTTATCTGGTAAAAAGCTTCAAAGCAGGAGAAACTTATTAAAGTTTAGCTATATTCTTCAGGTTCTGGTTATTTTTGAGTGTGCATTAGTTGTGTTTTTATCTATGTTTTTATGATAATAATAATCTTTTAATATTAGTTTTAATGGGGAACTTTTAATGACAAAAAAATTATTACTTATAGATTGTTACAGTGTATTGGAAAGAAGTTTTTATGGACTTCCTGATCTAACAAATTCAAAGGGGATTCATACTGGTGCCGTTTATGGCTTTCTAAATCTTTTTTTCAAATATCTTCATAATGAAAAGCCTGATTATGTTATTGCGGCTTTTGGTGATTCCAAAGCTTTTTCATGCGAGGATAAATATCCGGAAAGCTTTTGTTCTCAAATTGATATTTTAAAAGATATTTT